>DASVTG010000352.1:0-2596 GCA_036387695.1 Hymenobacter sp.
GCTGCTGGCCGATGCGCCCGTTGCCAATGGTCCGGCGAACCCCCTGATGCTATCGCCTTCGTGGCTGGCGCAGGAAAACCCGGCCGTTCCGGTGCCACCCGCGCCACTCGACCGACTCATTGCCACCCGCAAGCACCGCCTGGTGAAGTGGCGGGCCTCGGCTGCCGGCCGCTTGGCGTGGGTGCAGGCTTTTGCGCTCACCACCCAGCGTCCGCTCCTGGACCCTGACCAGCTGGTTCCCGGCGATTTCCGCCAGGCTGGCGAGCGCAGCCGCAACATCTTTGTACCGGAGCTGCCCGCCGCGAGCAAGCCGTACCTGAACCCGGCCTTCGACCTCTACCAGCAGCGCGCCACCGCCGTGCAAGGGTGGTTTGAAATCATTACCGATACCTGGAACGAGGTCCAGATTTACCCGGACGCCGACCGTCAGGCGGCGGAGTGGGCTCAAGTGGCCACCTTGCTACTCAGCAACCGCACCGACCTGGAAGAGCTGCACCGCCAACTGCACGCCGGCGTGGATGTGAAAGCCGCCTTGCGCCGCCTCAACCTAACCGGCGCAGGCCTCGACCTCATCATCGCCCAACTCAACGAGCCCGGCACCGACCGGGCGACCGAACTGCACCACCTGCTGGTGCAGCAGCTGCGACTGCGGCAATACGCGGCTTGGGCCCGCGAGGAAATTGCTCAGGAGCTCACGCCCTCGCCCGATTATTTCCGCGAGCCTCAATCCGAAGCCGAGTCCCTGGCTACCCGGCCCTGGCGCAGTTCGGGCGTGGCCCGGCGCCAGTGGCAGCGCAACCTGCAAGCGCGCTTCGACCAAGCCGCGGCCCTTACCGCTGCCCAGCAGCAGGCCGTGCGCAACGCCGAAGATCAGCACCTGCCCCTGCTACGCGATGCTTTGCTGACCGCCAAAGTGGGCGCGGCCACCGCTACCAACACCGACCGGGCCAATGCCTTGGAGCAAGAGTTTAAAATTGATTTTCAAGCCATCTGTTGCCAGCAAACCACGCGCGTGGCCCAGGCAATTGAGGTGCTGCAAAAGATATTTCTAGAGCTGCGCGGCGGACTCGCCGCCAACAGCCTCACGCTGATGACGGTGGGTTCTACTTTCGAGCAGGACTGGCAGTGGCTGAGCTCCTACGAGAAGTGGCGCTCGTTGATGTTCCTTTACCTCTACCCGCAGAACGTGCTGTTGCCGGCCCTCAAACCGGGTCAAACGTCGCAGTTCCGGCAGACGGTGAACGCCATCCGGCAAGCAGCCCGCACCACGCCAGCCGACGCCCGGGATTACCTGGAGGACTACCAGCAGTTCATCAATGATTTGGGAGCCCTAAAAGTGGGAGCCGCCGTGCAAACGACCCTCGACGCGACCAGTGCCGATGGATTCCAGGCCGCGGGCATCAATCACAAGGTGAGTTTGCAAATGGCGCTTTCGGCGAACAACGTCGCCTACTCTAACCTCCACTACCTTGATGCCACGGGCCCGACGGAAAGCAACTACAGCTGGACGCGGCTGCCCGGTGTCGGAAAAGTGGCCAAGCTAATCGGTGCGAGCGTGTACCGCCCGGTGAGCGGCGACCGGTACGCGTACGTGTTTGCCTTGCTGCTTGAACAAGAAAAGAACACGGTTGGCAACCCGTACAGCGACAAGCCCGCGTATCTGGCATTCCAGCGCTTTAACCTGCGGACGCTGAGCTGGGATGACGACTACACCCGCCTGGGGCTGAGCGATTCGGCCACGCTGGATGCCGATAACGTGGTACTGGCCCACGGGACCGATGAAACCTGGGCCCCCGCCGTGGTGGGCCTGCGCAACAAACGCACCCCGCTCCTTACGGAATCCCCCTTCTCGCAAACGGCCACGGGCACCGATTTGGGCCTTCAGACCGTCTTGGGTGAATATTCGGCCTACGTCGATGTGTTTACGGCCGTGCTGGACGCGGCTGGCACGGGCTTGGGACGGGAGCTAACGGCTACGTTCTTTCTCATTAAAGAAGTGGCCCTGCTGGGCGCGATGCGGCCCTCTAACACGGAAGTGGTGTGCGCCACCGCCCTAACGGCGGGCCGCTTCACCTACGGTCCCGTGCTACACATGGTACGGCTTGACTTGACCTTTGCCGGAAATGCGCCCCGTTTCATCATTAACGCGGAACTGGCCAAGGAACGCTCTACCATAGCCGGCACCCCCCTGGCCCCGGGGAGCGACGTGTACCAGAACGACTACTTCTCGTCGAGTTACCGCGGCGGGTTGTTCAACAACGTCATGTCCAACCTGCGCACCGTGTTTAGTTACCAGCGGGGAGCCTTCGAGACGATGCTGTACACGAGGGGCATTGCGACCCTCGACTCCACCAGTCAAGAGCAGTTGTTGCCGCTCACCAACAATAGTCTTCGGCTGGCAAAATCGCCCGCCGTGGGCGTGCGCCTGACGGCTCCAAACACCGCGTTTCGGGTGAACAACAATGTAGTTATCTATTTCAACTGCGTAAATACAAGCAACTTTGAGTTGCAGACATACCAGATCCCGTTTTTCCTCTACACTTTCACCCCCATCATTAGCTCCGGAGCCGATGAAGTTGGGTTGTACGCTAGCAGC
>DASVTG010000353.1:0-9096 GCA_036387695.1 Hymenobacter sp.
CGTCATGCTGAGCGCAGCCGAAGCATCTCGCCTGCGCAACTAATCAGGGTTAGTACTGCGGGCGAGATGCTTCGGCTGCGCTCAGCATGACGTTCTAATAACAAGGCGTCAATGCCAATAAGAATTACTTCAGGCGCACCAGCGTGGCCCCGAAGCCAAACTTCTCCTTGCGGGCGTCCTCGAAGAACTTGATGTCTTTGTTGCGGCTGAGCTGGCGGTGGATTTCCTTGCGGAGCACCCCGTTGCCCATGCCGTGAATGAAGACGATTTCGTGCATGTTGGTGGCCAGCGCGCGGCTCAACGCATCTTCAAACGCGTCGAGCTGCAAGCGCAGAATGGCCGTGTTGCTGAGTTCCTCGGTGTTGCCGGGCCGCAAAGCTTCCAGGTGCAAGTCGAACTCGTGCGGCGGGGCTACAACGGGCGCGGCGGGGGCGGGCGTAGCGGCGGCCACCACGGCAGCCGGTTTAGCGGGCGCGTCGCCGGTGAGCTGGGCTTTGAGGGCCGCGGCATCTACGCCAGCGGGCTTGGCAGGAACAGGAGCGGCAATGGGCGCTTCCTGAGCCAGCTGCTCAGGGGCTATGGCTGCGGCCGCTTTCTCGTCTAATTGAAACAAGTAGGCATCCTTGCCGATGATGGGCGCGGGACGCTGGCTTGAATAGAACGTGCTGGCTTTGAATCCCTGGCGCTTGGTGATGAGCTCATACGCAGCATCGCCGTTGTGGCGGTGGGGTAGCAGCTGCACCACCACGGCGGGCCAGGTTTCAAAGTCCTTCATGTGCAGGAAGGAGAGGGGCTTGGTGCTGGCCTTGGGGCCGAGCTTGTCGGCAGCCAGGGCGCGGTAGGGGCGGGCGGCGGTTTCCTCGCCGTAGGTGTACAGCACGTCGGCTTCGGTGTTGTTGATGAGCGTGACGCCCAGCAGCTCCGGCGACTGGTGCACCAGGGCCAGGAACAGGCCTTTGGCGGCCGAGGCCTGCTTGGGGGCGGGAGCCGCCGTGCCACCCATCTTGGCCAGGCCGGCGCCGCTCGATGCAGCCGCGGCCAGCGCTTCCTGCAGCGAGGGCTGAACGGGCTTGGCCGCGGCGGGGCCTTGGGACGGGCGTTGGCTACGGTCTTTTTTGCTGGCGTTGGCGCTTTTGCCGGGCACTTGGCCGGCGCGGTACTCAATGGCGGTGCGGTCGAAGTTGTTGCCTTCTTCTTGGGCCACCACCACCACCTCGCGCCGCAGCACGGGAATGGTAAAATCGTTGTCAATGGCCACTTCCACCAGCTCGCTGTCGAGCAAGCGGGTAACGATGCCTTCTTCGGTGCCGGTGAGCAGCCGGACTCTATCTCCTACATTCATGACCACAGATTTAACGGATTTAAACGGATTGGGACGGATTTTTGGTGGTTCCGGCGCAGCTCCTATCGAAAAGGCTTTATGCCTTTGGATTTGCAAAAGTACAGTTTAGGGCTGCCCCGGCGCCCCTACCAAGCTTCCTAATCCATGGGTTGGGGTTCCCTTCATCGACCCAACGACTTACGAAGTGACCAGGTGATATGGACGCGGAACCACCAAAAATCCGTCTCAATCCGTTTAAATCCGTTAAATCTGTGGTCCTATAGGTAGAGCCCGTGCAAACGGAAACCGTTGCGTCCGTTATACTCCAGGGCCGGGGCCGGCAGATGGAAAATGCTGAGCGTGTAGAACACCCGTTTCAGCAATACGCTGCGGGTGGGAATCCGGCGCAAGTCCACGTCGAGCGACAGGTAATACTGGCGGTAGGGGCGTAGCCCAAACGCGGCGTTGTCCTTCGGCTCGTTGTACACCATGTCTTCGCCGCCGTAGCCCACGGCCGGTTGCAGCCAGCGGGGCCAGCGGTTGCCGGGCTTGAGGAAAGCGCCCACGTCGGTGCACAGCCAGTAGGTTTGGCCGTTGTAGTCTTTCAGCCAGCGCTCGGGCACGTTGCTGCCCAGCACGTTGGGGCGGCGCGGCGCATAATTGGTGAGGTGAAACGACCATTTGGGCATGATGCGCACGTCCTGCCAGGCCAGCTGCTGGGCCAGCAAGCCGGCCGAGCCCAGAAAATTGGCCGCCAAATCGGTGGCCGAGGCGCCGTAAGCGGGGTCGCGCCCATCGAGCAATTCCAGCGGGCTTTGGATGGCAAACCCCACGAAGGAGCCGTACCACACGGCTTTCTTCTCGGGCAGGCCGGCCCAGCGCAGCATGTCCACGGCCCCGCGGCTTATTTGGAAAGCGCCCCAAAAGTGGCCGGCCTTATCCAACTGCTGCCATTCGGAGAGGTCGTTGAACCAATGCAGCGACGTGCGCTCGCCGGTGTACCAGGAGGTGGTGAGGCCCGTGTAGATGACGCCGTAGCCCACGGCTGAGCCGCCCACCAGCCAGCGCAGGCGCTGCTTGCGCAAGCGCGCCGAGTCGGCAGGGGCTGGCCGAAAGGTGCTGTCCGAGCGCAGGGGTTGCGCCGTTACGTTGGGGTGGCCCGCCAGGAAAATGCCCGCCGTCAGCCCCGCCAGCCACCAATGCCGCAACGATAGGAAGAGGCGGGAAACGAATTTCATGCGGGTAATGAAGAACCGTAAAGGTAGGCCGCTTTGCCACACTCTGGAGGTTTGTCTTATCTTGCGCTAACGTTTGCACAACTCCCGAGTGCCGGCCGATATTTTCCTTCACTCACTCCACCAAAAATTCCCATGAAGACATTTACCCGAATTACGGCCCTGCTGCTCAGCTTATTAATTTGGGCGGCCCGAGCGCAGGCCCAGGTCACCACCCAGCCGGTGTTCTTCACCGAAACCACGCCGGTTACCATCACCTTCGACGCCACTCAGGGCGATGCCGGACTGAAAGATTTCACCGGCGACGTTTTTATCTACACCGGCGCAATAACCGCTGGCCCAACCAGCACCACTTGGAACCACGTGAAAAGCCCGCCCTTCAACACGGGCGACCCGGATTCAAAAATGACGCGTTCGAGCACCAATCCGAACCTATACACCATCACCTTCACCCCGCGGACCTTTTATCCGGGGGTGTTGGCCAACGAAGTGATTTACCGGCTGGGCATGTTGTTCAAGAACGCCGATGGGTCGCGGTCGGGCCGGGCCGCGGGCGGCCGCGACATCTTCGTGGACGTGGCCCAAGCAGGCTTGTCGGTCCGCATCACCAGCCCCGTGCCCAATGCCAACCCACTGTTCGTCAACCTCAACACCCAGGTGAGCGTGACGGGCACGGCGTCGGCCGCTTCTGACCTCGCCTTCAGCCTCAACGGGACGCAGGTGGCCCAGCAAGCCAACGCCACCACGCTGACCGCCGCCGTCACCATTGCCCAAACCGGCCGCAACGTGGTGCGCTTCACCGCCGGCACGGGCACCGGGCAAGTGGCCGATTCGCTGGTGTTTGTGGTGCGCCCGGCCGTGACCGTCGCCGCTTTGCCGGCCGGCGCCAAAGACGGCATCACCTACCTGGCCGGGGGCACCTCGGTCATCCTCAACCTGACGGCCCCCAACAAGCAATTTGTGTACGTGCTGGGCGAGTTCAACAAGTGGCAGGCCGAACCCAGCAGCTACATGAACCAAACGCCCGACGGCACCCGCTGGTGGGTGCAAATCAACGGCCTCACGCCCGGCCGCGAGTACGCTTACCAGTACTTAGTGGACGGCACCTTGCGCGTGGCCGACCCGTACTCGGAAAAGATTTTGCAAGCCGGCGACGACGCGTTCATCCCCGCCGAAACCTACCCCAACCTGAAGCCTTACCCCGCGGGCGCCACCACCGGCAACGTCTCGGTGCTGCAAACCAACCAAGCCGCCTACCAGTGGCAAACCGCCACCTTCACCCGGCCCGCGCGCACCGACATGGTGATTTACGAACTGCTTGTGCGCGACTTTGTTGCTCGCCACGACTACAAAACCCTGCGCGACACCCTTAACTACCTGCAGCGTCTGGGCGTCAACACCATCGGGCTCATGCCCGTCAACGAGTTTGAGGGCAACGAAAGCTGGGGTTACAATCCTTCGTTCTACTTCGCCCCCGACAAGTACTACGGCACGAAGGACGAGCTGAAGCGCTTCATTGACGAATGCCACGCCCGCGGCATGGCCGTGGTGCTCGACATGGTGCTGAACCACTCCTTCGGCCAGTCGCCGATGGTGCAGATGTACTTCGACAACGGCAAGCCCGCCGCCAACAGCCCCTGGTTCAACGCCGACGCCACGCACCCGTTCAACGTGGGCTACGACTTCAACCACGAAAGCGCGTTCACCAAGTACTTCTCGAAGCGGGTAATGGAGTTTTGGCTGCAGGAATACCGCGTCGATGGCTACCGTTTCGACTTGAGCAAGGGCTTCACCCAAGTGAACAACGCCAACAACGTAGGCGCCTGGGGCAACTACGACCAGTCGCGCATCAACATCTGGAAGGATTACTACGACTTCATGAAGTCTGTGGACCCCAACGTGTATTGCATCCTGGAGCATTTAGCCGACAACTCAGAGGAAAAGGTGCTGGCCGACTACGGCATGATGCTGTGGGGCAACATGAACGAGAGCTACAACGAAGCCACCATGGGCTACGTGAACAGCAAGGCGGATTTCAGCGGCGGTTATTTCGGCGCCCGCACCTGGACCAGCCCCAACTTAGTGACCTACATGGAAAGCCACGACGAAGAGCGGTTGATGTTCAGGAACCTGCAGTTCGGCAACCAGGCCAACCCCGCGCACAACGTGAAAGACCTCAACGTTGCCTTGGCCCGCACCGAAGCCGCCGCGGCGTTCTTCTTCACCGTGCCCGGCCCGAAAATGGTATGGCAGTTTGGTGAGTTGGGCTACGACGTGAGCATCAACACCTGCGCCGATGGCACCACCATCAACAACGACTGCCGTACGGCCAACAAACCCATCCGTTGGAACTACTACCAGAACGCCAACCGCCGCAAGCTCTACAACGTGTACCGCGACCTGATTGCCCTGAAGAAAACCCAGCCCGTGTTCGAAACCGGTACCTACACCCAGCAGCTCAGCAGCGCCACCAAGTCCATTCACCTCACCGACGCCAGCCTGAGCGTGACCGTTATAGGCAACTTCGACGTGAACGTGGCCAGCATCAACCCCGAGTTCCAGCGCACCGGCAAGTGGTATAACTACCTGAGCGGCGACAGCATCACGGTGGCTAACGCCACGGCGTCCATCAGCCTACAGCCCGGCGAATACGCCGTGTACACCTCGCGCAACCTGCGCAAGTCAGCTACCGTGCTGGCCACCAAAGCCCGCCGCACCGACGCGCTGCGCCTCACGGCCTCGCCCAACCCCAGCAGCCGCACGGCCCGCATCGAGTACGAGCTGACCGCCGCGGGCCCCGTTACCCTCACGGTGCACAACCTGTTGGGCGCCACCCTGCGCACCGAGCGCGTGGCCCGGCAGGCCGCCGGCGGGCACGAGGCCCTGCTGCCAGTCGACCACCTGGCCGATGGCGTGTACCTCGTCCGCGTCACCACCGGGCAGCTCACCCAGACCACTCGCTTGGTGGTGCAGCATTAAGTGTAGTGTCCGTTTACCAGGGCCAAACAAAAAGGCCGCCTCGTTTCCGAGGCGGCCTTTTTTATGTGAAAGCGAAGCAGTGGTTGTGGTAACCAACGGCGGCTTCGGCGCACTGGGGTCTTAGCGCTCGCTTTCGTGAAACGTCACCAGGTCATCGATGGGCGAGCGAATGATTTTGCCCACTTCCATGCCGTGCTTCCGGGCCACGTGCGTCAGCACGTCGCGGAAATTGTAGCCCACCGAGCCGATGCAGTTGAACGAATAGCTCTGGTAGTTGGGGTAGTGCACCACCAGGTTCTGAAAGAAGGTTTCGAAGGCTTCCACCACGATTTCGCGGCAGTAGCTCACGTTGTTGTGGTCGTACACAAACTTGGAAAAACTGGCCAAGTAGCGGTTGGGCAACGGCTGGTTGTACAGCCGGTCCAGGATGCTGTTGCGCGGGCCCAGGTTGTAGGTCTCGCGAAAAACCTCCTGGAGCCCATCCGGCAGCAGGCCCCGCAGGTAGTCGCGCAGCAGGCGCTTGCCGAAGTACGAGCCCGACCCCTCGTCGCCCAGGAAATACCCCAAGGAGTCGACGTTGTAGATGATTTTATCGCCGTCGTAGAGGCAGGAATTAGTACCCGTGCCCAGGATGGCCGCAAAGCCGGGCTTGCGCCCCAGCAGCGCGCGGGCCGCCGCCAGCAAGTCTTCCGTCACAATGGCCTTGGTGTTCGGGAAAAGCTGGCGCAGGGCGGCCGCAATTACTTCGGCTTTCTCGGGCGAAGACACGCCCGCGCCGTAAAAATGCACTTCCTTCACCTGGTCGCGCGGCAAGGTATCGGGCAGGTGCTGCGTGAGCGACGCCACAATGCCGGCCGTGTCGATAAAATCCGGGTTGTACCCTTCGGTGTTGAAATACACCCGGTTGTTGGCGTCGTCGAGCTGGCACCAGCTGCATTTCGTTGAGCCGCCGTCGGCAATTAGAATCATAGGAGCAGGGTTGTGTTAGGAGGTGGGGCGAAAGTAAGGACCAATGCCGGAAACCGTGCCGTCAGCTTTCGCGGCAGCAGCCGATATTAACGGGGCAAAGCGAGCGAAGTGTCTGAGTTCACAAGTTTTGCCTTGCGACTGAACGCAAAAACCAAAAAGCCCCACGCAAGATGCGCGGGGCTTTTTGGTTTAAGCAAGAAACGGGTCTAGTACCCTGGATTTTGCCGCAGGTTTTGATTCACGGTGAGGTCCGCGGTCGGGATGGGGAACAGGACGCGGAAAGGCTCCACGTCACGGCCGGCCTTCTCGTCGCCTTTCCAAGGCCAATTCTTGCCCGAAACGAACCTGCCGAAGCGGATGAGGTCGGTGCGGCGGTGGCACTCGCCGTACAGCTCCCGGGCCCGCTCATCCAGTATAAAATTTAAGTTGAGTTGCGCCGCTGTGATGTTGCCGGTGGGGTTGCCGTAGGCACGCTCGCGTAGGTTGTTGATGTAGGTGAGGGCCTGGGCCGCGCTGCCACCGGTGCCGCCACGCAGCACGGCCTCGGCGTACATGAGGTACACGTCGGCCAAGCGGAACATTGGAAAGTCGGTGTCCGGGTGGGTGCGGTCCAGCACGTCGGTGCCGGGCTGCAGGTTGGAGGTCACGTTGCGGAATTTCTTATACGCAAACCCGTCGGTAAACCGGTCGCGCACCACGTTGATTTCCCGGCTCTGCCCGTTGGTGTAGAACAGGAAGCGGCGGTCGGGATTGTTCTGCGTGGTGTCCGGACGCGCAGGGTCCGGGAAGAGGTCCGTGAGCGCCTGGGTGGCGCGGTAGCCGCCCCAGCCGCCGTTGGCCACGCCAAAGGCCTCCTTGGGCATGGCCCCGCCGACGGACGCGTTGACCAAGTAGGTCATGCCGCCGAAGCTCTGCGTGCGGGTGCCGTCAAACGCAATAGGGAAGATGATTTCGGGCGAGGTGTTATTATCGGCCAGGAACAGGTTGCGGTAGCGGTTGTTGGCTCCGGCGGGCAGGCCGCCGTTGGGGTTCAACTGGTAGTCGGCCCCGATGACTTTGCTTGCGTAGGTGAGGCAGTCGGTGTAGCGGGCCGTGCCCGTGTACACTTCCGCGTTGAGGTAGAGTTTGGCCAGCAGGGTCCAGGCGGCGGCTTTGTCGGCGCGGGCGTATTCGTTCTGGCGGGCGTCCGCCAGCGGGCCCCCGTCGTCGCCAATGGCTTTCAGCTCCGACTCGATGTAATTGAATACCTCGGCGCGCGCGGCTTGCCGAGGCTGAAAGTTAGCGCCCACTAGGTCCTCTTCGGTGGTAAACGGCACGTTGCCGAACAAGTCGATGGCATGCCAGTAGCTCAGGGCTCGCAGGAAGCGGGCCTCGGCGCGGTAGCGGCGCGTCGTCTCGGCGTTGGCCCCGCTAATGCCGCGCTCACTTAGCTGAGCGTCGGTGGTCTGCCGCAGAAATTCGTTGCAGAGCGAAATCTGGTAATAAACGCGGCTGTACATGGCCCGTACAAAAACGTCGGTACTGGTCCACGTCATGGCATGGAAGTTTTGCACCGTTTGGTCGTTCCACGTCATCACCGCTTCGTCGGTAGTCAGTTCTTGGTGCGTGAAGTACGCCCGCAGGTACTGCGAGTAGCCTTCGTCGAGGCCCGAAATATCGGCGGCGTCGGTCCGCGCCTGACCGGTGACGGCCAGGCCCGCGTACAGCTTGGCCAACAAGGGCTTGTAATTGTTGAAATCAGCAAAAACGGCTTCCGAAGTCTGTTCGTATTCCGGAAGCCGGTCGATGTTGCAGCCCGGTGCGGCTACTCCCAGCCCGGCGGCCACGGCCACGGTGGCCAAGCGGCGAAGAATCATTTTGTTCATGATGCGATTGGAAAACTTGGGTGGGAATTAGAAGCCGAGGCTCAAGCCGACGTTGAACGTGCGGGCGCGGGGATAAAAGTTGTTGTCCAGGCCGTCCACCACTTCGGGGTCCAGGCCTTTGTAGGGCGAGAGGGTGAAGGCATTCTGAACCGAGAACGACAGGCCAAGGTTTCGGCCGTCGGTGCCGCCCAGCTTGGGGAAGTTGTAGCCCACGGTGATGTTTTCCATGCGCACGAAGCTGGCGTCCTGCACGTAGTAGCTAGAGAAGGCTTGGCGGCCCACAAAGTTCACCTCGTTGCCCAGCAGCGGCGTCGTGTTGGAGAAGTAGTTGCCGTTGGATGTGAACGTGTTGGCGTAGTTGTTCAGGCCGGCGCTCACGTTGTTGTAAGCATAGTTGCCAATGAACGAACGCAAGGTGAAGTTCAGGTAGGCATTGCCGGAGGTCAGGTTGGAGGTAAGGCCCAGGATGAACTTGGGGGCGGCCTGCTGGGTGCGGTACCGGTCTTTGGTGTCGATGACGCCGTCGCCGTTTAGGTCCTCGAAAGTTTGAAGCAGGTCGGCGTTGGTGTTGCCCGCCAGCGAGAAGGGGCGGCCCTGGTCGTCCAGCTTTTGCTTGTACACGAAAAACGCGCGCGGCACATACCCCGGCGTGAACACCTGCACGGTGTTCCGGTTCACATCGCCGGTCCGCACCCCAATGGCGTCGGGCTGGTTGACGCGGCTGATG
>DASVTG010000354.1:0-7328 GCA_036387695.1 Hymenobacter sp.
TATTATGGCCGCGGCTTCGGCGGAAACGGCTACGGCAACCGGTATTCGGGCAATGAGAACGGCCGCAATCGCGCCTCGGGTCCCCGTCGCGACCGCTCCGCCGAAGGCCGTTATTCGGCCGGCGGCTTAGTCAACACGCCGAATGCTCCGGTTACCGGAGGCAACTCCACCGGGGGCCGCATGCGCAGCGAAGGTCGCGCAATGCAAGGCAGCCCAACCATGCAGCCCGCGGCTCCTGGCCAGAACGAAGGCCGCGCGCGGGCCGACGGCGTGACGGCAACTCCAGGGCTGGAATCGACGCCCGTCCGCACCGAGAACGGGTACAACCGGCCCCAGCGCATGTCGCGCACCGACCAGCCGGTGTACCGCGACATGACTCAACCCACCACCGTGCCCACCGACGGCGGGCAAATCCTGAACGACAATGGCCGTGGCCGTCGCCGCGGGGGCGAGGTAGTGACCGAAGGCAACCCAACGCAGCCGCAAAACCAACCCGCGGCCCAGCCGCAGGAAGGCCAGCGCCGTCGCGGCGGTTGGCTGCAGAACGCGGTGACGCAGCCCCAGCAGCCCAGCAACACCGGGCAAGCCGCCGAGCAGCCTCGCCGCCAGCGGGCCTACGACCAGCCCCGGCCCGCGCAGCGCAGCTACGAGCAGCCCGCGCAGCGCTCCTACGAGCAGCCGCAGCGCGCCAGCCAGCCTTCGTATTCGGCGCCTTCGAATAGCGGCGGGGGTAACAGCGGCGGTGGTGGCGGACGTGGCCGCGGCCGCGCCGACTAACCTGCCTGTTGCACGTCTTTCTTTTCTGCAAACTCATTTCCCAAGCGAGCCGGCCCAACGGCCGGCTCCTTTTCTTCCAACCCATGAAAAAACGGATAATCGGGCTTAGCCTGGCCCTCGTAGCGGGGCAGGCCGGCCACGCCTTTGGCCAAAACGCCAGCGACGCTTTGCGCTATTCCCGCCTGCAATTTGGCGGCCCGGCCCGCACCCAAGGCATCGGCGGGGCCAACGTGGCCTTGGGGGCTGACTTTGGCAACCTGACCAGCAACCCGGCCGGCTTGGGCTTGTTCCAACGGTCGGAAGCCCACATCACTCCCGGCATTGGCCTGGGGATGGGCGACGCCCGCATTGAGGGCAACAACAGCGGCGCTCAGAGCGAAAGCAAGAACAGCTTCCACATTGCCAGCGCGGGCCTGGTGCTGGCCAACCGGCGCCCCGACAGCGACCAAAGCACGGACTGGCGCGGAGGCGCTTTCGCGCTGGGCTTTACCCGCGTGGCCGACTTCAACATTGCCTCGCGCTACCAGGGCTCCATCAACAACAACCAGTCGTTTCTCTCGCGCCTGCAGCCCGCGGCTGATGCGGCCCGCGGCAGTGCGGCTTTTGATGAGTTGGACGCACAGGCTGACAACAACGACTACACCACGAACCTGGGGCTGGCCTATGGAGCGTATCTGGCCAATATCCAGCGAGCCCGCCTGGGTTCTCGGGGAGACTCGGCGGTGGTATTGCGCAGGCAAGGCAATGTACTGACCCAGAGCGAGCTGATAACTACTTCGGGCTCAATTTCGCAGTTTGACCTGGGCTACGGCGCTAGCTACCGCGACCGGCTGTACATCGGGGGCGCTATTGGCATTGTCAGCTCCAACTTCACCCGCACCCGCACGCTCACCGAAGCCGATGCCGACGTCAACACCTATTTCACCAGCCTCACCAGCCGCGATGAGCTTACCACTTCAGGCTCGGGTATTAATGCTCGATTGGGCTTGATTTACCGGGCCACCGACAACGTGCGGCTGGGTGCTTCGGTGCAGACGCCCACCTTCATGCGCCTCACCGACACCGTGAGTGAGAGCCTGACCTCCGACTTCAGCGAGCAAGGCAACGATAACATCCCGCCGGACCTGCCAATAGGCGAAACCACGGTGTCGTTTCCGACGGATGAATTCGAATACACCCTCACCACCCCTTTCCGGGCCAGCGGCGGCGCGGCCGTCACGCTGGGCAAGCACGGCTTTGTGAGCGGCGACGTGGAATACGTGGGCTACAACCAGGCCCGCCTGCAAGACGCGGAGGAAGACGCCAACTCCAACATTCAGGCCACCTACAAGAGCACCGTCAACCTGCGCGTTGGAGCCGAAGGGCGCTTCGACGTGTTCCGGGCCCGGCTCGGCTACGCCCGCTACGGCGACCCTTACAAAGTCGCCAGCAATAGCTCCGGCAGCCAGAATTTCTATACCGCCGGCTTGGGCCTTCGGCAGGGCAACTTCTTCCTGGACGTGGCCGGCGTGTACACCACCTTCGACCGGATTTACCGGCCTTATGAGTTGGCCAACCGCCTGGAGCCGGTGATTAACGTGACCAACAGCCGCTTCACCACCAGCCTCACGGCAGGCATTACTTTCTAGGAAAGCGTTGGTGTTTCATTCACAAAAAAGGCTGCTCTCATTCGGGGCAGCCTTTTTTGTTGGTGGTTATGCTAGTGGTTTGCGTTGGCTGAAGGCCGTTGGCGGAGTACCCCGAATTTGTAATTCAGCCCGATAGAACGAATCGTGCCCACGGGCCGAATTACAAATTCGGGGTACTCCGCCTGCTAACTCAAACCGCTTCTGAGACGCCAAGTCCTCTATTTCTGCACCTTCACGCTGAGGCGAAGCACCGGCGCCGTTCCCGTTATCAGGTCTGTCACCAGAATGAGACCGGTGTAGGTGTCGGCGCCCGCCGTGGTTTGAAACGCCCACACGCTCTCTCTGGCCAGCGGGGTGGTAGACAAGGCGGCCGGCGCGGTGCCGGCGGCGTACGCATCGGTGAAGTTTGCGGTGGTTGCGGCCTGGGTGAATTGCGTGGTGGTGAGCGCGGTGGGGCGCAGCAGCGTGCGGCGCCGGTTTGCCACCGGCCACGTTAGCGCCGACAGGGCCACGGTGGCATCGTCGGCGGGTGAATTTAGGCTGATGCCGGTGCCGCCTCCGGTGGACACGCAGACCAGGTCCACCAGCGGTTGGTTGGCTTGCAAAGAGGCCTCTTGGTTGATGAGCGCGTATTTGGGCAGCAGCAAGCCGTAGCGCAGATTGAGAAAGACCCGGGCTTGGTCGCGGGCCGAAGCCGTGGGCAGCGGCGTGCGCGGCAACGGCCGAACGGTGGTGGTGTAGCTGTGGAATACCGCCGCCGAATCCGGTTTGCGCACCGTGAGGCGAAAGCCGCGCGTGGTGCTCTGGGCCGGGGTGGCGTCGTCGGAAAAAGTGTATTGCCATGCTTCGGTGCCGGAAGTGGAACGGGCCGAATAACGATTTTCAAACAAGTACTCGCGCCCGGTGGGTTCGTTGGGCAGCGGCGCAATCAGCGAATCGAGGTACACCAAACTCAGGGGGTCTGGGCCGTCATCGTTAGCATTGAAAGAAGAGAGCGGCGTGGGGTAGATAAATGGCTGAGGCCCGGGCTCGTAACTGACCGCGATGCGCAGGCGTTTGAGGGCGCGGTCGGTAGTAGACGAAGCAAACACGCGGGTGCTGAGCGTGTCGTTGGGGTTCACCACCCGGTCGCTGGAAGTGAGCGTGGTGTTGCCAATGAAGTCGACCCGCACAGCTGGCAGGGCGTCATTGGCGCAGGAACTCAGTAGCACGGGCAAAAGGAGCAGCAGGAAGCAGAAACGCATAACACAAAGGTAGCGGCAAGGCCGGCGAGCACAGGTGCTGGGGGCCGTTAGTACCTTTAACGTTCGGTTTCCTCCCATATTTCGCTCACGCTAATTCCCTCCATGCGTTTTCGCTTTTTTGCGCTGGCCGCGCTTCTGGCCGCCAACGGCCCGGCGTTGGTTCCCGGCTATACTTCCGCCTCGGTTCAGGCGCAGCAAAAGCTGCCCTTGACGCTGGAAGACATCTGGGCCAAGCCCACCTTCCGGGCGGCCAGCGTGCCAGGCTTTAACTGGATGAACGACGGCCGCTACTACTCCGCGCTGGAAGGCGGCAGCCTGGTGCAGCACGAAGTAACCACCGGCAAAGCCCTGCAAACGCTGGTGGCCGCTGCCGAATTGCAGTTGCCCGGCGCGGCCAAGCCGCTGGACGTGGACGGCTACTCCTTCAACGCCAACGAGCAGAAAGTGCTGTTCACTACCGCCACCCAGCCCATTTATCGGCACAGCTCGCAGTCGGCTTATTACGTGTTCGACCGCGGCAGCAAAAAGCTTACGGCCCTCAGCACTGGCAAGCAGGGTTACGCCACCTTCTCACCAGATGGTCAGCGCGTGGCCTTTACCCGCGACAACAACGTGTTTGTGACCGACCTGGCCACGATGAAGGAAACCGCCGTGACCACCAACGGCGTGAAAAACAGCCTCATCAACGGCTCTACCGATTGGGTGTATGAGGAGGAATTCAGCTTTGCTCAGGGCTTCTTCTGGTCACCCGACAGCAAGCAGATTGCCTTTTACACCTTCGACGAAAGCCAGGTGCCGGAATACGACATGCAGCGCTGGGGCAACCTGTACCCCGAGGAATACCGCTTCAAATACCCCAAGGCTGGCGAGAAAAACTCGGTGGTGAGCGTGAGCAGCTACGACGTAGCCAGCGGCAAAACCGTGAAGTTGGACGTGGGCTCCAACCCCGACCAGTACCTGCCGCGCCTGATGTGGACGCAGGTGCCCAACACGCTCAGTATTCAGCGCCTGAACCGCTTGCAGAACAAACTCGAAATCCTGCACGGCGACGCCACCACCGGCAAAACCAAAGTCGTGCTGACGGACGTTAGCCCGGCCTACGTCGACATCACCGACGACCTCCGCTACCTGCCCGGCGGCAAACAGTTCCTATTTACCAGCGAGAAGGACGGCTACCAGCACCTCTACCTGCATGACATGAGCGGCAAGCAGGTTCGGCAGCTCACGAAGGGCAGCTGGGAAATCTCGGCCATCAACGGCTTCGACCCCAAAACCGGCAACGTGTACTACACCAGCACCGAAGGCTCGGCCCTGCAACGCCACTTCTACCGCGTGAACTTGAGCGGCAAAGGCAAGCAGCGCCTCAGCGAGGCCGGCGCAGGCACCGACGCCGTGAACATGAGCCCAGACACCCAATATTTCCTGAACGTGCATTCCTCGGCGGGCCAGCCGCTGGTGGTCAGCCTGCGCGCGGGCAGCACCGGCCAGCTCGTGAAAACCTTGGAAGACAATGCCAAGCTCCGCGAAACCCTGGCGCAGTACGACCTGGGCAAGCTGGAGTTTTTTACTTTCAAAACCAGCGAGGGCACTGAGCTTAACGCTTCAATGCTGAAACCCAGCAACTTCGACCCTACCAAAAAGTATCCTGTACTGATGCACGTGTACGGCGGCCCGGGCTCGCAAACCGTGAAGGACGATGCCGGGGCGGGCATTGCCTTCACCAACTACCTCTGGCACCAGCTGCTGGCCGAAAAGGGCTACATCGTGGTGTCGGTGGACAACCGGGGCACCGGAGCCCGGGGCGCGGCCTTCAAAAAAAGCACCTACGCCAACCTGGGCAAGCTCGAAACCATTGACCAAGGCGAGGGCGCCAAGTACCTGGCTACGCTGCCCTACGTGGACAAAGCGCGCATCGGCATCTGGGGCTGGAGCTACGGCGGCTACATGACTTCGCTGGCCATGACCAAAAACGCCGACCTTTTCAAGATGGGCATTGCCGTGGCCCCCGTCACGAACTGGCGCTACTACGACACCGTGTACACCGAGCGTTTCCTCAAAACGCCCCAGGAAAACCCCAGCGGCTACGACGACAATTCCCCCGTGCAGTTCGCGCAGAACCTGAAGGGCAAGTTCCTGCTGGTGCACGGCACCGGCGACGACAACGTGCACTTCCAAAACTCCATTGCCTTCGTCGACGCCCTCATCAAGGCCAACAAAGACTACCAGACATTGTACTACCCCAACCGCAACCACGGCATCGCGGGTGGCACCACCCGCCTGCACCTCTACCGGCAGATGACCAACTTCGTCATCAGCAATCTGTAAGAAGCTGGAGCAATTCCAGGACGGTATGCCGGTAGCGCTGCTGCCCACTGAGCTCGAAGCCGCTCATGGAAGCTTCCTGCCATCGTTCAAAAGAGCTTTCACTGCAAGTGAGGAAAGGCAGTAAATCATCGCGGCGAAAGTGCTTTGCTCGCGCACTTGGCTCGTGGTGACTACTTGGGTTCCCGCGGAAAAACTGAATGACTTGCCTTGACTTAAGCAGGTGCAGACGGTGAAGTAGTCCAGTCGCCTGCTGTATCATACAAGCATCGGTCTTTTTCAAAAGGCCGGCGCTTTTGTGTGGATAATGCAGCGCAAAATGCTTGCTCAGTTGCAGAAAGCATTAAAAAGACCTTGATTTAAATTCGGCATCAGGAAGCGAGAGTGTTCTGCTTGGGTATTAATCGAATGAATTATTTTTTTACGCGGTAGCAATTGGCGCTAACTTTAGCCCGATATGCAATTGGCGGTGTTTTTCGCTGAAACATCTATTGAGCAGCTTTGGGCAGCTCATTCCTTTATGTGTTCCCGGTTATGAGAGTGAGTGTCATCGTCCCGGTCTTCAAAGTAGAGCCCTACATTGAAAATTGCATCCGGTCGATTTTAAATCAGACGCACAAGGACATCCAACTCATCGTCGTGGACGACGAGTCGCCGGATAATTCGGCGGCGCTGGCCCAGACCTTGCTTGAACAACACGGCTTCCAGGATTTTACCATCATCAAGCACCCCAAAAACCGGGGCCTCTCGGCGGCCAGAAACACGGGGTTGGAAGTTGCAACCGGTGAGTTGGTCCTCTTCGTGGACAGCGACGACACCTTGGAGCCCACCATGCTGGCCGAGATGACCGCCTTGCTGCAGGAGCACGACGTGGACATTGTGGTGTGCAACGCCTGGCGCATTTTCGTTAATTCTTCGCAACCGCCCAAAGCCATGGAATCGACCTTGGTGGGCCGGGTGGACAGCGACACGGCGGTGAAAGCCATTCTGGAATTTCGGGAGAAAGCCTACGTCTGGAAAAATCTGTACCGCCGGTCGCTGTTCAAGGACCTCAAGTTCACCGAAAACGTGTACTACGAGGACGGCCTTCTGCAGCCACTGCTGTGGAAAGAAGCGCGCCGGCTTTATTTCCACCCCCGCAACCTGTACAACTACTTCGAGCGCTCGCATTCCATCACGGCGCAAGTGGGCGAGCTCGCGAATTATCAGGCCATTCCGGACTGCTTTCAGGAAATGGAGGATAATTTCTCCAACGATGCCCGCGTGAGCGAAGCTTTGCGCAACAGCTTGCGGCTGTTCACCTACACCTGGATAAGAAACCTGACCTTGACCATCAGCTCGTCGGACATGCCCTACG
>DASVTG010000355.1:0-3461 GCA_036387695.1 Hymenobacter sp.
ACCTGCTCATGCTGCGCGACATACTGTTTCCGGCCCTTGTGTTCCTGCATGCGGTGCTGTGGGGGGCGCCCAGCAACCACGGCCGGGGCCGGTTTGCGCACGCGCGCTACGCCGTGCACCGGGTGGGCCGGCTGCCCCGCACGCAGCGCGAGAGCTCCGGCCTGGCGCGCACCGACACCCTCCGTCGCCTCTGGAACCACGGCGACTCGGGCACGCCGGCCCGACTGAGTTTGTTGGAATTGTCCGGCACCGTGCTGCGCACCCTCGACCTGGCCCCGCTGCCCAACACCGACTGGGAAGACCTGGCGCAGGACCGCGCCGGCAACCTCTACGTCGGGGATTTCGGCAACAACGCCAACCAGCGCCGCGACCTGGCTATTTACCGCGTCAATCCTCATTCGGCCCGCATTGCTGTCGATACCATTGCTTTCCGCTTTGCCGACCAACGGGCTTTTCCTCCGCGCCGGGGCCAGCGCAACTTTGATTGCGAAGCGTTCTACTGGTGCGACGACAGCTTGCACCTCTTCAGCAAAGACCGCAGCCTGCGGCAACTGGTCAAGCACTATGTGGTGCCGGCCCGCCCCGGCCGCCACGTGGCCGTGCTGCGCGACAGCATCCGCCTGAACCGGCCCATCACCGCGGCCGACATCAGCCCCGACGGGCGCACCGTGGCTCTGCTGGGCTACGGCGGCGTGTTCTTCTTCAACCACCAACCCGGCCGGCGCCTGTTCGACGGACCCAAAAGCTTCCGCGCCCTGCCCACCACCGGTCAGGCCGAAGGCTTGGTCTTCCTCACGGATTCCACCTTCGTGGTGAGCAACGAAAAGGGCCGGCTATACGAAGCGAAGCTTCGGTAATAAATAGCAGAACAACTGTAGAGACGCGACACTTCGCGTCTCGTCGTTGAGCGTTAATGTATGAACGATATCCGCCCAAACAGCGCGGCCCCGGAGACGCGAAGTGTCGCGTCTCTACAGTTGTTCTGTGAACCTACTTTGCGGCCAGCTTGAAGGACGCCATTTGCACGTCGCGCGAATTGCCGCCCACGAACACCTGAAAGTCGCCGGGCTCGGCGGCAAAGGTGAGGTTGTCGTTGTAAAATTTGAGGTCATTGGGCGCGAGGCGGAAGGTGAGCGTGCGGCTTTCGCCCTTTTTCAGCAGCACCTTCTGAAAGCTTTTGAGCTCCTTCACGGGGCGGGAGATGGAGCCCACCACGTCGCGGAGGTAGAGCTGGGCCACTTCTTCGCCGTCGGCGTTGCCGGTGTTCTGCACCGTCACGCGTACTTCCAGCGTCTCGGCGGGGCCGATGGTGGCTTTGCTGAGCGTGGGCTTGCCGTAGCTGAAGGTGGTGTAGCTCAGGCCGAAGCCGAAGGGGTAGAGCGGCTCGTTGCTCACGTCGAGGTAGCGCGACTTGTACTTGTCGAGCTGGACGCCGGCGTAGGGGCGGCCGGTGCTTTTGTGGTTGTAGTAGAGCGGCACCTGGCCCACCACCTGCGGAAACGTGGCCGTGATTTTGCCGCTGGGGTTGTAGTCGCCAAACAGCACGTCGGCGATGGCGTGGCCCGCCTGGGTGCCCGCAAACCACGTTTCGAGGATGGCGTCGGCGTTCTGGTTTTCCCAGGCCAGCGTGAGGGGCCGGCCGTTCATGAGCACGAGCACCAGCGGCTTGCCGGTTTTCTTCAGGGCCTGAAGCAGCGCCAGCTGCTGGCCGGGCAGGCCCAGGTCGGCGCGGCTGGCGGCCTCGCCGGTCATGCCCTGGCTTTCGCCCACCACGGCCACCACCACGTCGGCTTTTCCGGCCACCTGCACGGCTTCGCGTATCATGTCTTCTGAGCTGCGCTGGTCGAGGTCCAGCTCGCCGCCGTGGGCGTTGAGGCGGTCCAGCATCTGCTGGTCGTCGGCGATGTTGGCGCCCTTGGCGTAGGTGATTTTCAGGCCCGGGGCGGCGGCGCGCAGGCCCTGCTCCACGGATACGGCCTGCTTCCAGTCGCCGGCGCCGCTCCAGCTGCCGATGACGTCCTTCTGCCGGTTAGCCAGCGGCCCGATGAGGGCCACCGAGCCGGTCTTTTTCAGCGGCAGCGCGTTGCGCTCGTTCTTGAGCAGCACCAGGCTTTTGCGGGCAATGTCGCGGGCGGCGGCCAGGAACTCGGGCTTCATCAGGGTGCTGGCGGCGCGCTCGGCGCTCACGTTGCGGTAGGGGTCCTGGAACAGGCCGAGGCGGTACTTGGCTTCCAGAATGCGGCGGCAGGCGGCGTCGATTTGGGCCTTGCTCACGGCGCCGCTTTTCAGGTTTTGGGCGGCGTTTTTCAGGAAAATTTCGCCCACCATGTCCTGGTCGATGCCCGCGTTCAGGGCCAGGGCCGACACCTGGGCGTCGTTGCCTACGCCGTGGGCCACCATTTCGTTGATGGCGGTGTAGTCCGTCACCACGAAGCCCCGGAAGCCCCACTGGCGGCGCAGCAGGTCGGTCATCAGCCACTTGTTGCCGGTGGCGGGCGTGCCGTTGATGTCGTTAAAAGAACTCATGACCGAGCCCACGCCGGCGTCGATGGCGGCGCGGTAGGGCGGCAGGTACTCGTTGTACATGCGCTGGCGGCTCATGTCGGTGGTGTTGTAGTCGCGGCCGGCCTCGGCGGCGCCGTAGAGGGCAAAGTGCTTGAGGCAGGCCATCACCGTGTTGGGCCTGGTCAAGTCGTTATCCGGCCCCTGGTAGCCGCGCACCATGGCCTCGGCCACGCGCGACCCCAAATACGGGTCCTCGCCGGCGCCTTCCATGATGCGGCCCCAGCGGGCGTCGCGGGCTATGTCGACCATGGGCGAAAACACCCAATCGAGCCCGTCAGCCGTCGATTCTTCGGCGGCAATGCGGGCGCTTTGTTCCACGGCTTTCAAGTCCCAGCTGGCCGCCAGCCCCAGCGGCACGGGGAAAATGGTGCGGTGCCCGTGAATGACGTCGTACCCAAACATCAACGGAATGTGCAGCCGCGACTCCTTGATGGCCATTTCCTGCAGCTTGCGCACCGCAATGGGCGTGTACGTGTTGAACACGCCGCCCACCAGGCCCTTGCGGATGTTGGCGTCCACGTCCTTGCTCACCACCGGCCCGGTCACGTCGAAGCCCACGGACACCAGATTCAGCTGGCCAATTTTTTCCTCCTGCGTCATTTTCGCCAGCAGCCCGTCGACGAACGTTTTCATCTTCGGGTCGGCGGCCGGGCCGGCTTTCGTTTGGGCCCGCGCCAGGGGGCTGAGCGACAGCAGGGCGAGCAGGAGGGCGGAAGCGCGGGACAGCTTGTGCATGGAGTGGGTGGGAAGTGAAGGATGGGCGGAGCGAGTGGGTGGGCGGCCCGGCGTGCCGCCGCCGGGCCGGAAGCGGCGGATTACCGGGCCTCCTGCACGATGGTGCGGGGCGAAACGCCGTTTTCGTTGACGGCCTCGATGGTGAAGTAGTAGGTTTGGTC
>DASVTG010000356.1:0-1864 GCA_036387695.1 Hymenobacter sp.
CTTTGAACGATTAATGCGTGGACACCCGAACGGCGCGGCGCGGAGACGCGAAGTGTCGCGTCTCTACAACGTTCAGTGGCAAAGCTTGCTATTACGCGAAATTGTCCCAGCTCAGCTTGAGGATGAAGGCGCTGACGACCACCAGAAACAGCACCCGCACAAAGCCGGTGCCGTGCCGCTGCGCCATGCGAGCCCCCAGCGTTGACCCGAGAATGTTGCAGGCCGCCATGGGCAGCGCAACTTTGTAGAGCACTTGGCTGGTGGTAGCGAAGTAGAACAAGCTAGCCGCGTTGGTCGCCACGTTCACCAGCTTTGCCGAAGCCGAAGCGGCAATGAAATCGTAGCCAAACAAGCCCACGAAGGCAAACAAGAGCAAGCTGCCCGTGCCCGGCCCAAAAAAGCCGTCGTAGAAGCCGATGGCAGCTCCCAGCGCTATTCCCGTCAGCACCTCCCGGCTGCCCTGCAGGCGCGGGGCGTGCAGGCTGCCGAAGTCCTTGCGCCAGAAGGTGTAAACGGCCATCACCACCAGCAGGCCCAGCACCAGCGGCCGCACCGCTTCCTTGTGCAGCAGGCTCACGGCCCGGGAGCCCAGCAAGGCAAACCCGCCCGCCACCAGCGCCGTGACGGCCACCGTGCGCCAGCGAATGTCCAGCTTGTCGGGCCCACTCAAGTAGCGCCGCAAGGCGGCCACCGTGCCGGCCACGCTCGATACTTTGCCCGTGCCAAACACGGTGGGCACGGGCACGCCCGGCAGCAAAATCAGCATGGCCGGCAGCTGAATCAGGCCCCCGCCGCCCACAATGGAATCGATAAACCCCGCCAGAAAAGCGAAAAAACACAGCAGCAAAAGCGCAACACTCATGCCGCGAAGGTAGCGTCGGGCCGTGGGAGCTTTACCTATAGCAACTACACAATACCAGTGGCCAGGCCGCGTTTCAACATAAAAATCAACGCCATGGCCATTGCTTACCGTTTCGGCTTTTTTGTTCTTTTGGCAGCACTCGGTGCCTGCCAGGCACCCGCGGCCCCGGCTACCCCGCGCCAAGTTCGAACGATGGGCTACGGCAGCGTCAGGGTGTACCCCGACTTTGCCGAACTGACCGTGGCGGCCGAGTTTACCCGGCCCAAACTCAAGGACGCCGTGGCCGAAGTCCAGACCGTGGTCGACCAGGTGCTGGCCCTGTCCAAGCGCTACGCCCCGGGGCCCAACGACGTGCGGGTGAGCAGCACCTCGTCGGACAAAGAGTTTACCTACGTGCGCGAAAAAAGGGTCTTTGTGGGGTTCAACTCCACGCAGTCCGTCACGGTGCGCATCACCGACCTGCGGCGCCTCTCGCCCTACCTCGAAGAGTTGCTGGCCACCCGCATCAACAGCATCAAAAACCTGAACTACGGGCACACCCGCGCCGACAGCCTGCGCCGCGAAGCCGACGTGCTGGCCTTGGCCGACGCGGTGAAAACCGCCGATAAAATGTGCGCCGCCCTGAAAGTGCGCCGGGGAGCCGTGCTCGAAGCCAGCGACTCCTCAAGCCCCGAAAGCGCCCAGGACGAGTGGAGCGGCCAACAAGCCAACATCGAGCTGTACGGCAAGGGCTTCGGCGGCCGGGGCTTCAAAACGAGCCCCGAACTGCTGCGTTTCGCGAGCGTTTGCAGCCTGACGTCGGCACTGGAGTAGCGGGCTGGCAGAACCCAACTGCGCCAGCGGCACCGGCGAAAGGCTGGACGGCCGTTTCCTTGGCCGGTTTGGATAGGCTCTCGGGGTTGTATCTTCAGTACTCTGAATGCTGACCCGGTTCCACAAGCCCGCACTGCCATGTCGAGGACGCTGCCCATCCTGTGTTTGATGCTCGTGACGCTCACCGGC
>DASVTG010000357.1:0-4670 GCA_036387695.1 Hymenobacter sp.
AAAAGCCAACCTCGAAGCCCAACTCGAAACCGACCTCAGCTACGACCGCGAAGAAAACCGCCGCTTTGTGCGCCTCATGCCTTCGGTGGCCTTGGAATACGACTTCACCGAGAAGTTTGGCGTGGTCTCCGAAGCCGTGGCGCAGTGGAACACCCAGCAGCGCCGGTGGCAGGCTTCGCTGAACGTCGCGCCCATTTTTAAAGTGACCGAAAACCTGCAGCTGGACGCCGGCACCCATCTGGCTTTGAACGGCTTGAGTGACCACGAATACTTCGTAGGCCTCACGGTGCGCCGATGAAGGACGATTATTCAATGAGCAATGAACAGTGAACAATGAGCAGTGAGCAATAAGCAATGAGCAATGAACAAACGGAACGTCATGCCGAGCGCAGCCGAGGCATCTCGCCCGCCACCACTACTCCTTTTGTTAACCAATCGAATGAATTACTTATTGCGAGCGAGATGCCTGGGCTGCGCTCGGCATGACGTTCCTTTTGCTCATTGCTCATTGCTCATTGCTCATTGCTCACTGTTAATTGATAACCGCGTACCTTTGCCCTTGCTATGGTGCCAACCCTCCGTCTGGGGGCGCGGCTGAAAAGGGAATCCGGTTCAACGCCGGAGCTGTCCCCGCAACTGTACGCTTCACATCGGGGTGGGCCCCACACGCCACTGTTCACGGCTGGTTTTCGCGTTGAAAATCAACCTCCGGAATGGGAAGGCGGCCCACTCGGCGGAGCAAGCCAGGAGACCTGCCACAGCATTCACAGGTTCAGCATTCGCGGAGGACGGATGGAGAAAGAGAACAGCGGCTGCCTTCGGACGGCTGATATACCCTGTTTTTCGGCCTCGGTCTGGCGGCGGTTTCCTTCAACTTGGAGGCAATTGACGGCGGATTTTGAATCGAATTTTCCTGAGCGAAAATTTGATTCGGATGCATTTTTTTCACTCGAATGCGGTCGCCTTGCGGTGCGGCCTGCTGCTGGCCCTGGGACTGAGCACGGCCCAGGCGCAGCAACTGCCCACTACCGCCGCGCCACCCGACTCGGCCCGGCTGAGCCACCGCCGCCACCGCCTGGCCGAAGTACGGGTGCAAGCCGTAGGCCCCGAACGCTTTGCCGTGGGCAGCCGCCGGCTGGAGCTGGACTCGGCCGTGCTGGCGCAGTACCGGGGCGCCAACCTCGCCGATGTGCTGCAAGCCCGCACTCCCCTGGCCCTCAAGAACTACGGGCCCGGCCAGCTGGCCACCATTGCGCTGCGCGGCACGTCGGCCCAGCACACCGCCGTGCTTTGGAACGGGCTGAACATCATGCTGCCCACCCTGGGCCAAAACGACTTTGCCCTGCTCCCAGTGGGCGCCATCACGCGGGTGTCCATTCAGCCCGGCCCGGCGGCGGCCCTCTACGGCAGTGGCGCCGTGGGCGGGGCCGTGCTGCTGAATTCTGACCCCGACTGGCGGCCCGGCTTGCGCGGCAGCGTGCAGGCCGATGCCGGCAGCTTCGGCCTGCTGGGCGGCAGCCTCGAAGCCCGCGCCGCCACGCCCACCGTGGCCGTGCGGGTGGCCAGCAGCTACCGCGAAGCCCAGAACAACTACGCCTACGTGCTGCGCGAAGCCCGCGGCCCCGTGCGCCACACCCTGCGCAATGCAGCCCTGCGCCACCAGTGGAGCATCAGCCCCGACGTGGCCTGGCGCGTGGGCAACGCCGGCGAGCTGACCGCCGCCGCCTGGCTGACCGATGCAGACCGCGAAATACAGTCCGGCGTGAACGTGGCCGGCACCCAGGCCGAGGAGCGCGACCAAAGCCGCCGCCTGGTGCTGGGGTACCGCCACGTGGCCGCTGCCCGGCAATGGGCCGTGCGGGGCGCGTGGTTTGAAGACATCCTGAACTACCGCGACGGCGGCGCGCCCAGCAGCTCCCGGGTGCGCACCACCCAAGCCCAGGCCGAGCACACCGCGGCGCTGGGCCCCCGGGGCAGCTTGCGCCTGGGGGCCGAAGCCCAGCACTTTAGCGCCTTGGTAAGCGGCTACGGCACGGCAGAAATAACTGAAAACCGAGGGGCGGCATTCGCCTTGCTCCGCTACGACCCGCAACCCGGACTGCGCCTCTCGGCCAACCTGCGCCAGGCGGCGTTGCCCGCTGGCTTGGCCCCCCTCACGCCCACCGCCGGGCTGGAGTGGGACCTGTTATCAGTTGCAAAAGACTCACTCGCCAATTCACTAACTCACCAACTCACCGCCAAGGCGAGCGCGGCCCGCAGCTACCGGGCGCCCACCCTGAACGAGCGGTACTGGCTGCCGGGGGGCAACCCCGCGCTGCGCCCCGAGTCGGGCTACGGCTACGAGGCCGGACTGCGCCACCGCCTGCTTTGGCCCAGCGGCCTCACCGCCGAAACCGAACTCACCGCTTTCCGGCAGGACGTGGACGACTGGGTGCAATGGCTGCCGAGCGCCAGCACCGGCATCTGGAGCCCGCGCAACTTGCGCCAGGTGCGCAGCCAGGGCCTGGAAGCCAGCACGGCGCTGCGCCTGCGCCAGGGCCGCTACGCGGGCGGCGCGCAAGTGGCCTACCATTTCACCGACACCCGCAAGACGCAAGGCACGGCCGCCGATTCCGACCCGGTGGGCGTGCAGCTGGCCTTCGTGCCGCAGCACCAAGCCAGCTTCAGCACCGACCACCGCTGGCGCGCTTGGCTGCTGAGCGGCACGTTTGCCTTCACCAGCTTCCGCTACATCAACGCTTCTGGCACCGACTACCTGCCCGCCACGGGGCTGCTGGGCGCCACGGTAGGCCGCACGGTGCGCGGGCCGGCTAGCACCGCCGTCCTAGTGCTGGTGCAAGCCACCAACCTGCTCAACCACGCCTACGACAGCTACCCCGGCCGGCCGGCTCCGCCCCGCGCCCTGAGTGTCAGCCTGCGCCTCAGCTGGCGGTAGGGGCCGCCACGTTCCGATTCAACCACGCTTTTCCTCACCAACCCTTGTTTGCCGGCCACGGCCGGAGTGTATTCATGAAAAAACAATTTTTGCCCTACCTCGCGGCCTTGGTCTTGCTTGCTTCCTGCGACCCCCGGAGCGTTGAAGAAACCCCCGTGCCGGCCACCAACGGCGTGTTTGTGCTTAGCGAAGGCCAGTATGGCGCTGGCGACGGCGCGGTTAGCACCTTCGATAAATCAACCAAAGCCCTGACCGTGGACGCTTTCGGCAGTGCCAACGGCGGGGCCAAGCTCGGCGACGTGGTGCAGAGCATGAGCGTGCAAGGCAACAAGGGCTACGTGGTGGTGAATGCTTCCAAGAAAATTGAAGTGGTGAGCCTGCCCGATTTTAAAACAGCCGGCACCATCACCGGGCTCGAGCAGCCGCGCTACTTCACCTCCACGTCGGCCACCCGCGGCTACGTCACCGAATGGCGCGGCGTGTACAATAGCACGCCCGCTTATTCGCCCGGCGTGCTTAGCGTCCTCGACCTCACCACCAACACCGTAACCAGCCGCGTCACCGTGGGCCGCAACCCCGAGCAGCTGCTGGCCCTGGGCGGCAAAATTTACGTGCCGAACAGCCTCGAAAACACCGTTTCGGTGATTGACGAAGCCACGGGCACCCTCACCTCAACCATCACCGTTTCCGACGGCCCCTCCAGCATGGTGGCCGACAAGGACGGCAACGTGTGGGTGCTGTGCTCGGGCTTTGTGACTTACCTGAACGTGGCGCCGTACACCGCCACCCGCGTGTCCAACGGCGCGCTCATCCGCTTCAACCCCGCCAGCCCCGCCACCCAAACCAAGCTCTCTTTTCCCGGCACCAGCAGCCCCCGCCAGTTGCGCATCAACCCCGCCAAAGACCAGCTTTACTACAGCTTCAGCGGGGCCGAGTACCAGCTGAGCACCGGCGCCACGGCCCTGCCCACCGCGCCTTTCATCCGCCGGAGCTTCTCGGGCTTTGCCATCGACCCGCGCGACAACACGGTTTACGGCGGCATCTCGCCCAGCTTCGACACCAACGGCCGCTTCGTCCGCTACCAGGCCACGGGCGCGCCCATCGACTCCTTCACCGTGAAAGTGGGCCCCAACGGGTTTGTTTTCTACTAGCGCCGCCTCTTTCCATCCACCTCTGTTCTGCAAACAACGAAAAAGCCCACGCCATTAGGTGTGGGCTTTTTGGGTGATATAAGGAGGGCTGGGATTAGTCAGCCAGGCCGTCGTGGTTGCGGTCTTTGGCGTCGCCGGCGGCTTTGTACAGGTCTTTGCCGGTGACGTGGTGCACGGTGTCGCGGGAGAGGCCGGCGGTGGTCGAGTCGCCGCCAGCCACGCCGTCTTGGTCGGCGGCGGGGCCTTTTTTGGTGTAGCCGCGCTCCACGTTGGTGTCGCCTTCTTTGGTGCCCGAGCTGCAGGCGCTAAACGTGGCGGTGATGGCACAGGCCACGGCGAAGGGGCGGAGGAAGTGTTGCAAGCGCATGAAAAACAAAGGTGAAGGAGGGGTTGAGAATGAGCGACGCCGCAAGGTAGAAAAATAACCCGCCGCGGCGCAACCCGAACCCTTGGGCCCGGGTACGGTTGTAGCGGTGGGCGCGCTGGTTAAGTTGCGCGCCGCCCGGCTTTTTTATTTCTCGTCCTGATGTCCAACCCCATTGCTTTGCCCGCCGCGGTGCCCACGCCGGCTTACACCTACGCCG
>DASVTG010000358.1:0-2180 GCA_036387695.1 Hymenobacter sp.
CGGCGTGCGAATGACCGTACCACTGCCGTAGATGGTGGTTTGCAGGTCCAACGCATCCGTGAACCTGTACTCGTGCGTGAGGCCCAGCAGCCCCGTGCGCGAGGCATAAATCGCCTGTTGCGCCACAGTGCCGGGCTGGGCAGCCACGCCGGGACGGGCGGCGGTGCCCGGCCGGGCCTGCCGCGGATTGGCCGCAAACTGCGCCCGGGTAAGGCCGCCGGGCAATTGGTAATTGATGTCGGTATAGAGCAGGTGGGCCGCCAGCGTGGTTTTGGGGCTGGGGGCGGTGCTTATGTCCAGGGCAAAAACGTCGCGCCGCAAGGCGCTTTGCTCGCGGTAGCCGTCTTGCTCCTGGTGGGCGTACTGGGCCCGCACGCTGCTGGTGGCGCTGCCCGTTTCGGCCGTGACGGTGTTCCGTAGCAGCCCGTAACTGCCCACGGTGGCCCCCGCCGATACCCGGCTGGTGCCCGCCGCCACCTCCGGCGTGCCGAACAAGGCCACGCCGCCCGTGCCCGCGCCGTACACGCTGCCGGCCGGCCCCTTCAGCACCTCCAGCCGCCCGATGATGGCGGGGTCGAGCAGGTTGAGCGGGGTGCTGCCGCTGGCTTCCGTGAAGGGAATGCCGTTGTAGTACACCTTCACGTTGCGCACCCCGAAGGGCGAACGCAGCGTGCTGCCCCGGATGCTGAGGCGGTAGCTGGCCGTGGCCCGCTCTTCCAGGCGCACACCGGGCAGCGTGTTCACGGCCTGGGTGAGGGCAGTGGGGTTGAATTGCTCGATGACGCGGGCATCGATTACGCCGATGGCGGCCGCGGTGCGGCGCAACGGCAGCCGCTGGCCATAGCCCGTGACGGTGGCTTCGGGCAGGGCCACGGCGCGGGCGACGGTGTCAACGGGGCTTTGCGCCCGCACGGCGGCAGGCAGCGCCAGCAGCGCCAGTGGGACGTAGAAGTGGGCAAGAAAGAAACGGGGCATCGAACGAGAATAGGTCATCAACTACCGTCCGAACGACAAAGCCGGGTCCGAAGTTTGGCGCGGTGCGGCCGGCGGCGGAAAGCACGGCGCCCACGCCGGGGCTATTTTCCCGGTTCTTGCCGCGCTGCGCACGCCGCCGCTACCTCCTCAACGGGCCGCAACCGCTCCAACCAGCTCCGGCACGAGAACGTGCTCGGCCTCCGGCTCGGCGTGTATTCCGGCCGCTGGCCGCATCGGGTTGTCCACTTGGGCCAGCCGGGCGCGCAGCTCGGTCTGGTTTTCGGCGGCGCTGCGGGGCGCCACGGCAGACGGCACCGCGCAGATGAGGTGGGCCTGGGCCAGCCAAGTGCACGCGCTGGCCACGTCGTTGAATAAGGCCACCACCGGCATGGCGTGGGTGTAGAGCGCAATTTCAACGTAGCACTGCGCGTCCAGGTCTGGGGCGTACACCCAGGCAATGTGCTGGATGCCGGCCAGCGTCATGTGCGGCAGGTAAGCGGTGGCGAGCCAGTTGGCCACGTCCGGGGCCACATGGGTCACGTTGCTGTTGTCGTTGAGGATGCGGGTGTAGCTGCGCTCCAAAAAGCATTTTGCCACGGCCAGGCAGCCGTTTTGCACGTCGTGCAACGACAGAACGCCGCTCCAGTCGAGGTAAAGCCAGTCATTTGCTCGGTCGTAATAAGCCGACACGGCTGGAGTTTTTATAATTAATTCAAGATTCATTCTAACTTGTGCGGGTGGGAGTGAAAGAAGTAAGTCAATTGTTTTTATGTCATTAATAGATAATTAGCCACAAAAACCATACGCGAAGTTGCAAAGCAAATGCCAAATATAATGCGACAATAAATAGATTTATTGCCAGGCTAGCAGGTATGTTGTTTCGCGACTAAGGTGCACAAGTGCTGGTGGCGCCAAATGCGGCGTGGCCTGCCCAGCGTGCCACCGCGAGGGGCGCACCAGCCGGCGCTCACGCTTCGTTGTGATGCTGTGCCCGGGTTGAAAAATTCGGCGGGTATTTTTGCCCACTCACCCCATTTCCCCGCGCTCATGCCCTTTCACTTGCCCCGCCAGCGCCAGCAGGCCCGGCGCAAGCTGCTGTTTTCGCCGGGCCTGCTGGCGCTGGCGGGGCTGCTGTGGCTGGGGTGCGCGCCGGTGAAAGGGCGAATAATACTGCTACTGCAAAGGCCCCACATTATTAAATTGAC
>DASVTG010000359.1:0-17662 GCA_036387695.1 Hymenobacter sp.
CCTGCACCAAGTAGACAAGGACGGCAAAGCCGCCTACTCTCCCATCGTGTCCGTGCGTTTCGAGGGCCAGCACCTGGCTCCGGCCTTGGTGGCCTATCCAAACCCGGCTTCGGGCCAGGGCTTCCAGCTGCTCGCCACCAACCTGGGCACCACGGGCGGCACGGTGCAGGTATTCGACAACGTTGGCCGCCTCGTGCTGACCCACGTTGCGGCAGCCGGCACGGTAGAAGCCACCATCCAGCCAGCGCGCCGCTTGGCCGCCGGCATGTACTTCGTCACTTGGCAAACGGCGGACGGCGTGAAGCTGACCACCAAAGTAGCCGTGGAATAACCCAGGCGAGGTATTCAAGTAGAAAGCCCCGGTCGCACACATGTGCGGCTGGGGCTTTTCGTTATAGGCTTCTGCGTTATTGAGTTGAGATGAAATAGGCAGTGCCTGGAAAGCCTTTTAGAGCCATTTCGGAGTCAATGTGCCTGTAGCGTGGACTCTGCGAGTCCGCGCCTATGCGAACGATGCGCGGACTCGCAGAGTCCACGCTACAGAACGGCTGTACACCAACTCCGAATCCGCCCTCAGGCCGCCCAAACCCTTGGCCTGATGCAAAGCGCGTTTGTGTCTCGTCGTTGAACTGTGTGGCGGGCGCAGGTTGGCGTACGAGCCCAATACCAAGTCCCGCGGCGTGCTGTTATTTCACCGTGCCAACGCTGGCTCCCCGGCGTAAACCCTGAGAACTCGGGCTGGTCAATTCCTGACTTCCTCGTACCTCTTTAGCGCGGTTTCGAAGTCAGTGGTCAGTAGCGCGAACTACACAACTCGCGCTACTGCCCGTGCCTGCCCACAGACCCCGACCGCGCTGATTTCCTGAAACCCAGCCAGAGCTTTCAAAGGTCCGTTGAAGCTCAGAAAGGAAGCGAGTGCTACCCGAACTGCTCAGCCTTGCACCGCATCCTACTCGCGGTCATACCATGACTGGGCAGCAAGGCACGGGCCCAGATACAAAAGGCCCCGCCCGGAAATCCGGACGGGGCCTTTTTAATGCTTACCGAATGACCAGGCACTTGCCCGGACAGGCGCTATTTTTTCTCGATGCGACGCAGGGCCGTTACGCCGCCTTGGCGCACTTCCAGCAGGTAAACGCCGGCTGCCAGGGTAGCCGGCAGGCGCAGCTGCTGGTCAGCCGCCAGCGCAGCCGGGGCCAACACCAGGCGCCCCATCAGGTCGCGCAGGGCCACGGTTGCGGCACCAGACCGGGGCAGCGCCACCGTGATGTGGTCAGTGGCGGGGTTCGGGAATACCGTCAACCCGGGCATAGCTTGGCTGGCCAGCGTCGCCGACACCAAGCTGAAAGCCGTGGCGCTGGTAGCCGTGCCGCCGGGGGTGACCACCGTCAGGAAACCGCTCACACCGCCTGTTCCGCTGGGCAGCACCAACGAGATGCTGGTAGCGGAAACCACCGTGTAATCAGGAATCGCAAAGCTGCCAATGCTCACGGCCGTGGCCCCCGTGAAGTTGGTGCCCGTGACAATGACCGTGGTGCCAGGGCCGCCGGTAGTGGGCGTAAAGCTGGCAATGGTGGGCACAGCCGCCGTCACGGCGAACGTAGTGGCGGCCGAAGCACCTCCGCCCGGGGCTGGGTTGGTCACGATTACTCCATATGCGCCTGCCGTGGCGATGGCACTGGCGGGCACGGCCGCCGTAACCTGGGTGGCTGAGACGAAGGTGGTCGCTAGGTCCGTTCCGTTGAAGCTGACCACTGAGCCGTTGTAGAAACCCGTGCCACTCACCGTGAGGGCGAAGGGGCCGCTGCCGGCCACTGCCGTAGCCGGCGAAAGGCTGGCAATGGTGGGCACCGGATTAGGCGCAATAACCGTGAACGCGCCGGTGCTGGTGGCCGTGCCGCCTTGCGTGGTGACGGCAATGGAGCCCGAAGTGGCACCAACCGGAACTACGAATGTGATGGTTGTGGCATTGACTACGGTAAATGCCGATACGGCCGCCCCGTTCAGCGTTACTTGGCTAGCGCCCGAGAAGGCCGTGCCCGTCACCGTAACGGTAGTGCCCACCGGGCCACTGGCGGGTGTGAAGCTGGCAATGACCGGCGTAGCCGCCACTGGCGCAAACGCTATGCCCCGGAAAGCCATATTGGTGCCCGCCGTGGCAATGGCTGCCGGCAGCGTGGTGCGGCTGGGAGCCGTATTATAGCCTGCGTTATCGGTTAGGAAAAACAATCTCTCCGCACTACTGGCGGCCAGCGCAACGGCGGTTCCGGTGGTGCTGCCGTTCAGGCCGCGCACCCGGACCGTGGCCGAGCCGGCAATGGTGCCGTTCAGCACCCAACTGCCGCCCACCAAGCTCCACTTCTGGATGCCGCCGCCAGTGGTTCGGTCATCGGTCACGTAGGCGACGTCCACGCCGGGTACGGCAGGGCTTAAGTCAGCCAAATAAAACCCGTGCGGGCTGGAGCCCGCCGCCGTGGCCGGAAAGCCCGGCAGCACGGTGGCAGTCTGCGAACCCGTAGTGGGCAGGCCCGTGCCGAGCTGACTCAGGCCGACGTAAGGGTTGGTGGCAGCGGAAAAGAACAGGTTGCCGGCGGCGGTGTTGACGCTGCGAATATCCTCGGGCTCCGCGTTGAGCGGCACACTCTGAAAACTGCCAAACAGCTGGTAACAAACGCCTGAATTGCCGCCAACTGAGTAGAAACTGCTTCCGTCGGCAGTGGCCGCTGCCCGGATGCTGGTCCCGCTGAACGCGGAGCCGACACTGGTGCTGGTATCATAGCTGCCATCCCCGGCAATTCGACCAATCACCCGCGCAATCTCCGTGGACAAAGAAGCCGCCACCTCCGGAGTGCCCGGCGCGGCACTGTAGCCGGCCAGCACTAAGTAGCGGCCATCGGCCGAGCGCGTCAGGTTAAGTTCGGCGGTGGCATTGCCGACGGCGGTTAGAATACGGTCGCGGTTGTTGCCGCTGACTGAAGTAGGCAAATCAATGGTTTGGACCAAGGTGCCGCTGGGGGTGTACTCATCCAAAAACACCGCGCTGGCCACCGTTGACAGCGGGTCCACGCCATCGCCGACGCGTGCCACCACAATGTTGCCGGGCGTGAATGGCACGGCTGATGCCAGCGCTGGCAATAGCAATAAGGCCGAAGATTGGCAGAGCATTCGCCCAAAAGAGTAGAAACGTCTCATAAGAAGAAAGAAGAAAGTAACAAAAATGCAATTCTTGAAAAATTAATTAACCGTTTTCAATGCCAAATATACTGCCATGAATAGCGTAAACTCACTAATTTAGTTTCTCACCAACTTCTCTTCACTAAGAAAAGTACACATCACCTAATCCATTTACTGCTTTTTCACTGGTGTGATACTTCCTTCGTTATGCACTCTTCGACTGACCTGCCGAATCGTTCATCCGCACTTATTTCTGCGGTGCATCGCACGCACAAGGGCTTGATTCATTCTGCTGTCCGGCTCGCCACGTCACACACGTGCATGCGAGAATGTGTCCAGCACCAAAGCCGGCCGCGGCTTCTTCGGTCGGGGCTTCAGCGGCTCGTCAAACCTGATGGGACCTACTAATTTTTTCAGCACCAAGCCGAGGCGGCATTTGCAGCGTGCACGCCCAGGCAGGCATGCAGCTGCATTTGCGCGCTGCCGGGGAGCCACGCACTGATTCAATTCTTGGTGGGCGGGGCGGGGAACGCGCTTCGTACTCGTGCGCGGTTTAAGGCATGAGCACAGCCAACACGCTCAGTTGGCAGACAAACTGGTTGAAGCGCCTTGGGAGAATGCGCGTGCACGACAAAGGACTTCTCAATATCTCAGGATGCCTGGCTGCTATTCATTTTATTACCAGGTAAAACAACCGTCCATTCAGCCTTTATAGTGTGTATTAAGTACTCATATTTATTATAATTATGCAATTTTATACACAACAACAGCTTATTGAACTATATTTCTAATTACCAGTATTTTATAAATAAATTCACCATGTCACTTAGTTCTATATGTATCTTTACCGTGCGCGTTTAATAGGCGGTCTATTAAAATAATTCAAACCGCGCTTAAGCTATTTGCTCTATGAGATACATCTCTACTTGGATTTTAGGGTTGGCTAGCGTCTTGTCCATTGGCAATGCTCGGGCACAGCACGTTTTTTCGGATAACAGCTTGGCTCCGTACGCTCAAGACTTCAGCAAGCTGACTGGAACGGTAACGACGACCGACAAGCACCTGACGGATATACCCGAAGTGTACGCCGAGGCGGAGTTTCCCGGGTTCAATTATTCGCAGCCGATGGTTTACCCCAACGATGGGTCCCTCAGCTCTGCCAGCTATTACCACTTTGGCCCCTCCAGCGGAACCGATGCCACGGACCGGGCTTATGGTGGAATTGGTGGTTTCGCTAACGGCAGCACCACCGGCATTGGGTACGTGGGCATCCGGCTGAAGAATGCCGCAACGGTACCCATAAAAAACCTGGACATCAAATACGCGTTGGAACACTGGTATAATTCCACGTTCAACACGGCGGCTGAAATTTCAGTATCCTACATGGTGAGCCCTCTGGTTGACCCAGTGAATAATACCTATGCAGAGCTGACCAGCTTAGTTCAAACCCAACCAACCGACAGGACGTGGGTGGACCTTCCTACCCTGAAGGTCGTGGCTCCTTCTACCGCCACTTCGGTAGGCGCTCGGGACGGCAACGCTGCCTCCAACCGGCGGGTGGTTAGCACCACCGTCGACGACATTAACCTGCAGCCGGGCCAAGAGGTCATGATACGGTGGGCGTACGTGCTGAACTCAAACACGAATGGCAACGGCTTCGGCATTGACGATGTAGTGATTACGCCGCAAACCAACGTGTTTTATTCCAACACCACGGGCAACTTGAACGATGTAGGTACGTGGACCACCGACAAAGCCGGCACCGGAACACACCCTGCCAATTTTATAACGGCAAATCAAACGTTTTATGTGCAGAGTTCGAGTTCAACGTCGGCGACGAATCGCATTCCTGAGAATGCCACTTGGACAGTAAGCGGCACCAACTCCAAAATCGTCGTTGGCACGTCGACAACTCCTGCCAGCCTGACGGTAGATTTCAATAGAAACATTGCCGGAACAATCGATGTGTCCCCGGATTCTTGTTTCTTACATCGCCGCACCAACGGCCCCGCATTCACCTTTGGTACGCTAGCCAACACCAGCACGGTTGAATACAACAGCAACTCAACTGTACACACGCTCCCGGCTAAACAGTATGGCAACTTGAAGATTACGGGAAATAACGCAGACCGTAATCTGAACAGGAAAGCTCTGGGTGGCGATGTCGTGGTGACAGGCGCGCTTAGCATTGGGGCCGGCAGCAACCTATCACTGGGCAGCTACAGCCTGACCGTTCTTAGCGGCAACATAAGTGCCGCGTCTACCGGGTACGTTGTTGCCAATGGCAGTGGAAGCTTGCGCGTGCGGGTGCCTCGAGCCAGCGCTTCACTCCCCGGCGCTCAAATTACCTTTCCCGTGGGCACTAGCGCTACGTCGTACTCCCCGGTGACCTTGCAGCAAACCTCTACCGTCAGCGACGACGTGTTTGAGGTGCGAATGCTGGACAAGGTGTATAAAAACTACAGCGCAGCGCCTTCTTTTGCCGGCACCACGCCTGTTGTCACCGAAGCAGTGAATAAGACTTGGCTGATTAGCAAAGAGGTTCCGGCGAACCCGGCTACCGTGAATATGACGCTGCAGTGGAATGCAAGCGAAGTAACCAGCAAGTTCGACGCCACTCGCGCGCACATCAACCACTACACCAACGGCGCTTGGGACGTTTACAACACGGAAACAGGAGCTGCTGCCAGCGGCACTGCTTACGTGGCCACCCGCAGCAACATCGACAGCTTCTCGCCCTTCTCCGTTTCCTCGCGTGTGGACGGCGCCTTGCCGGTCGAGCTGGTTTTCTTCAACGCCAAGCGCACCGGTAGCGCTGTTGCCACCACGTGGGCCACGGCCAACGAGCAAAACAACGACTATTTCACCGTTGAGCGCAGCGCCACGGGCACCGAGTTTGTGGCCATTGGCGAGGTACGGGGCGCGGGCTCTTCAAGCAAGCGGCTCAACTATGCGTTTGAAGACAAGGCGCCGCTGATGGGCACGGCCTATTACCGCCTGCGCCAAACGGACACGGACGGTAAAACCACTTTTTCGCCGGCGGTAACGGTGCAAGGCGGCACGACGCTGTTCATGACGGCAGTGCCCAACCCCAACACGGGCAAGTTTGACATTTGGGTGCCCACGGCTGAAGTAACGGCGGTAGAAGTGTTCAGCGTAGTGGGTGCCCGCGTGCGGACCGAAGCCGTTGCGGGGGCCGGCAGCCGCCTCAGCTTCGACTTGAGCGCTCAGCCGGCTGGCGTATACCTTGTGCGCCTGCAAACGGCGGCTGGCACGCGGGTGGCACGGGTTGTGAAGCAATAAGCACGTTGGACTTCGCACCCAAAAGGGCTGCGGCTACCCTGGCAAACGCCGGGTGGCCGCAGCCCTTTTGCTATGCAACAACAGCCGGGTTGCGACGGGCTTGCTAGCCTCTGCCGCTTGCTTCCACCAGCGCCCGCAGCGGCTCGTTGAAGCCCACGGCGTCTACCAATTCTTCCAGGGGCAGGTGCAGGCGGTACTTCCAAAAGTGGGTGGGGTTGCCGGGCACGTTGATTTGCTCTTCGTGCGGGTTGGCGCGGCGCAGGTGGTTGTCCATGGCCAGCAGGTCTTGCAGGGGAAATATGGCCCACATGGCGGACGAGTGCAGGTGCTGGACGATGATTTCGCGCGCCACCCAGGGCTCGCAATAGAACGGGGCCACCTCGCGCCAGTGGCCGAGGACGGTTTCGAAGAAGCGCTGGGTGCGCACCCGGTCCTCCTCCCACCAGCCGCGCACGGTGCTCATGTCGTGGCTGCTGGTGGTGACCACGCTCAGGTAGGGCGCCGTGCGGGGGTGGCCAAACTCGGTTGCGGGGTCGGACGGCATGCGCTGGATGTTCAGGCCCAGGATGCCGAGCTCCCGCATGACGCCGGGCACGGAAGCCGGCACCATGCCCAGGTCTTCGCCGCAAATGAGCATGTCGGTGGCGTAGCGCACGGGCGGCAACTTAATGAGCCCCTGCTGACGCCAGAATTCCTCGTGCCGACGAAAGAAAAAGTCGATGTAGATGTCGTCGTAAAGGCGGCGGCGGTCCTCGTCGCTTTCCAACTCGCGGAAGGAGTAGCTTTTATTCAGGGTGATGCGCGGGTGGTAGAAATCATTGCCTGCGGGCACAAACAGCACCTCGTTCACCAGTTGGAACAAGCCTTTTTGAAGCCACGCGTAGTAATCGGTTACTTCCCTTAAAAGCGAAGCGTTAAAAGTGGAAAGGTCGGCGCCGGCTTTTAACTCTTCGCTTTTAACTTTTAACTTCTCCGCGATGTGGGCCTCAATCTTGCGCTGCGTGTCAACGCCCTCGTTTAAGTGAATGCGGCCGTAGCTGGCGTCGTGCATGTACTCGTCGAACACTGACTGCGCTTCGCCCTGGAAGATGTCCTGCAGCATGTGCCAGCGGATGTAGGGCTCGCAGAGGCGGCTGTAGTCGAACCAGCCCAGGCGGCGCTCAATTTCGTGGCGGTGCAGCGGCAGGGCCGGCGCGAAGTGCCCCAGCAAGCCTTCCACCGAGTCGATGGGCATTTCCCAGATGCGGAAAAAGCCGAGGATGTGGTCGATGCGCAGGGTGTCGAAGTAGCGCGCCAAGTGGCCCATGCGCTGCTTCCACCACTGGTAGTCGTCCTGGGCCATGCGCTCCCAATTGTAGGTCGGAAAGCGCCAATTTTGGCCGGTGGTGGAGAAATCATCCGGCGGGGCACCGGCCTGGCGGTCCAGGTGGTAGAGCTCGGGCTGCGTCCAGGCGTCCACCGAGTGGCGGTAGATGCCGATGGGCAGGTCGCCTTTCAGCACCACGCCGCGGCGGCGGGCATACGTTACGGCCTCACGCAGCTGCTTGTCGAGGTGATACTGCACGAAGAAAAACAGGCCGTATTCGTCGTAGTCGGCGGTGGTTTCGGCGGTTAGGGCCTCCAGGTCTTGCGGGGTGCGAAACTCGGTGGGCCACTGCTGAAAATCGGCGGTTCCAAAACGGTCGCGCAGGGCCGAGAAAGCAGCGTAGGGCACCAGCCAGTCGGCCTGACTGGCGTAAAACTCGCGGTACTCCAAATCGGCCAGAAAAGCGGCCTTCTCCTGCTGATAGAGCCGTTTCAGAAACTTCCACTTGGCCGCCATCACCGGCTCATAATCCACAAAGTCTTTGGCGTTCAGCTCCTGCTTGAGCCGGGCCAGCTCCTGGGCAGCTTTTTTGTCTTTAAGCGCCGCAATGCCTTCGAGGTGGATGAATTGCGGATGCAGCGCAAACACCGAAATGGCGGCGTAGGGATAAGAATCAACCCAGGTATGGGTGGCGGTGGTGTCGTTGATGGGCAGAATCTGGACGAGCTGCAAGCCGGTTTGCACGGCCCAATCGGTGAGCAGCTTCAAGTCGGAGAACTCCCCTACCCCGAGGCCGCTTTCGCTGCGCAGCGCGAAAACGGGCAGCGCAACGCCGGCCCCGCGCCAGGCATCGGGGTAGCGGTAGCTTTCGTCGTTGAAAACGCGGGCCGTGGTGCGGTCGGTGGTGGCGGGCACCACGCGGTTTTCGCCGCCCTCCATGTCCAGGGCATGGCCGGCCTGCGGGTCCCACATGGCGTATTTGTAGAGGCAGTCCTCCGTGGGGTTTTCCAGCTTGATGCGGCCGCTCCAAGTCGGGTAATCCGCGTCGGAAAGCACGAGGCACTTGGTGTTGTCCCAAGCCCCCAAGGCAGGGTCCGAACCGAGAAGGCACAGTCCAAGCTGCGGCGCCACGCGCGGGGCCACGAGGCGAAAAACCGTTTCGCCAGCGGCGGGCGCGGCAGAAGAACCCGATGACGTTGCGGCCGTTTCCGGCGCTGGGCTGGCTTTGCTTTTTTTGCTCTTGGCAGCTGGGGCTGGGGCAGGTGAAGCAGGCCGGCGGAAAAGGGCTTTGGTGAAAGCCGCCGTCAGCAACTCGTTCTCGGGTTGGGCGGGGGCGCGCCAGTAGTCAGCCAGGTGCAGGCGTTGGGTAGTATCCGGCAGGGCTTGGGCCGCGCCGTAGGCCAAGGTGCGGTTGGGGCCATGCTCCCACTGCTGGGTGCCGGCATTGGCGTCGAGCACCGCGTACTTATAGGAAAGCTCGCCGGCTGCATCGGCCACCGGCAGCTCGTAGCTCCAGCAGGTGGTGGCTTCGTCGTAATGCATGAGGGCCGCCTGGGCAAGCTGCCAATTGCCCAGGCCGGGGTGGGAGCCGCAAACGGCCAGGCGTTGGCCGAAAACGGTGCGGTAAGGAATGGAGAAGCGGAGTGTCATCGGCTTGGTGGGAGGTTGGGGGGCGCAAGATAGCGCTACGCGTAGGTAGGTGTGAGGAGTTAGGAACGGGGAATAGTAAGTCCGCAATTCATCGCTCGCCTTTCTAAATTCTTGGCTGCGCACCGGGGCACCGGCCAACCCGAACCGACTCTTTTGCGTTTGGGAAGGCGGTGTTGCTTTAGTTGCCGCTTACTCCCTCCTGCTTTGTCCACATTTCTGCGTCGTGCCCTTTACGGCCTGCTGGGGCTCCTGGCCTTGGTGCTGTTGCTCGTTGTTATCGTAGTGGCGGTGTTGCAATTCCCCGCTGGCCAGGACTTTGTGGCCCGCCGGGCCGAGAGCTACCTGCGCGATAAGCTCAAGACTGAGGTTCGCATCGGGAAATTTCGGACCGACTTCCGGCACGCCGTGAACCTCGACGGCGTGTACTTGGCCGACCAGGAGCGCGACACGCTGCTTTCGGTGGGGCACTTGGGCGTGGACGTGGACATTTGGGCGCTGACGAAGGGCCAAATCAACGTGTCGAACGTGGAATTGAACGACGGCCGCGTGCGCCTGACCCGCACCGAGCCCGACTCGGTAAACAACTACGACTTCATCATCGCGGCCTTCACCGACCCAGCCGCGCCGGTTGACACCACGTCGTCGGGGTTTAAGTACGACATCGGCAAAGCCCGCCTCACCAACATCTATTTCACCCAACAGGACCAGATAACCGGCTCGGACATCCGCGCCAAGATTGGGGAGTTCACGGCGAACATGGACGAAGTAGATGTGGATAACTCCATCTACAACGTGGATAACGCGGCGCTGCGGCGCTCCGCCATCAGCATAGCCCAAACCAAAACGGCGCCCGAGGTGGACAACCCCGAACCCACCGAGCCGCTCACGCTGCAATTTGGCCTGAACCGGGCCACGCTCGACCGCGTGACGTTTGTGTACAAGAACAATCCATCGGCGCAGTTCATCAGCACCACCATCGGCTTGGCCGACATCACGGCGAAGGACATTGATTTGCAGCGCCAGCGGGTGAACCTGGGCAAGCTCACGCTGAAAAACACCTCTTTTGCCTACTCCCAAAACGAGCAGGTGCCCGTGGCGCAGCGCGTGGTGAACCCCGCCGAAGCCGTGCGCAAATTGGACGAAGCCACCGATGGGAAGAAACCGGCTTCGGGCCAAGCGGCCGCCTCGCCGGGCTGGCGCGTGGCCCTGGACCAGTCCGACATCAGCGGCCTGGCCGTGAATTTTGACAACTACAACCAGCCCAAGCAGCGCACCCGCGTGCCGGCCATGGACTACAACCACCTCCACTTCACGGAGTTGGTGCTGAACACGCGGGACCTGTCGTATTCCGAAAACCGCACCACGGCCAAGGTAGACAACCTGGCGGGCCGCGAGCAAAGCGGTTTCCGCATCGACAAGTGGCGGGCCAACGTGGTGTACGACTCCGTGCAGATTCGGCTGGACAGCCTGGATTTAATCACGCCGCACACCCGCATCCGACGCACGCTGGCCATTGGCTACGAGAGCCTCGACGCCCTGAGCGACACCAAGAACCTGGGCAAGCTGAAGGTGGAAGGCGACTTGCGCGACGTGCGCATCGGCTTCCGCGACATTCTGTACCTGGCCCCGGATTTGGCCGGCACGCCGCCCTTCAACACGGGCCCCAACCAGTCGATGCTGGTGAACGGGCAGGTGGCCGGGCAGGTGAACGACCTCACGATTCGCAACTTCGAGCTGGTGGGCCTGCGCAATACCATTGTGAGAGCGCCCCGCATCCGCATCACGGGCCTGCCGGAAGTGGATGGGCGGCTGTACGTCGATGCCGACCTGAGGCAGTTCAGTTCCTCACGGGCTGATATTCTGAGCCTGGCCCCGAAGGGCAGTATTCCGGACAACATCAGCATTCCGCCCACCTTCGCGGTCAGCGGCACCTTCCGGGGCCGGCCCACCACGCTGGCTTTCGCTACCGACCTCACGGCCAAAACGAGCTATGGCGACCTCGCCTTTAGTGGCAATCTGGGCGCGGCCCAGGCCAACGGCCGCCAGCCCCTGCTGGGCACGTTTGCCATTCGCGGCTTCGATTTTGGCAAGCTGCTGAAAGACCCCACCATTGGCCGCGTCACGGCCACGGGCCGCATCAACGCCACCGGCAACCTGCAGGACCCCGCCACGCTGGTGGGCCGGGTGAATGCCACCGTGCAAAACGCCCGCTACAACGGCTACACCTACCGCGGCGTGGCCGCCACCGTGGACCTGGACCGCAACCGCTACGTCATCAACGCCAACAGCAAGCAAGACCCCAACCTGAACTTTGATTTGCAGGCCGTGGTGAACCTGCGCGACGCCCGCAACCCCACCTACCAGGTAAACTCCCTGAACCTGCGCGGGGCCAACCTCACGGCGCTGGGCTTCTACACCGGCGGCGACTTGCGCGTGCAGGGCAACTTGGTAGCCAACCTGAGCGGGGCCGACGCCAACTCCATCAACGGTACTTTCAACGGCACCAACGTGGTGCTGGTGCGCGACAACCAGCCGTTTGCTTTCGACACGCTGCAAGGCAAAATCACCCAAACGGCCACGCGGACGGCTGTCGATTTCAACTCCAACATCGTGGCCGCGCGTCTCGATGGCAACGTGCACTTGGGCGACTTGGCCACCGAGCTGCAGCAGCACATCGACCGGTATTTTGACCTGCCCGGCGTGCGCTACGTGGCCAGCTCGGCCAACCGCCGCTTCACCTATGCCTTGCAGCTGAAAGACGCCAAACTGGCTACCCAGCTGGTGCCGGGCCTCAAGCAAATTTCGCCCTTCACCCTGGCCGGCGACTACAGCCGCCAGCAGGCCCGCCTCACGGCGAATACCAGCATCCCCGTCATTGTCTACAATAACTACCGGCTCGATTCGCTGCGCCTGAACGTGGACTCCGACGCCAGTAAGCTGGACTATGGCCTCCGCCTGGCCCAGGCCGCCCAGGACACCACGCTCAAGCTGCGCCGCCCAAGCATTGTGGGCAACGTGGCCGATAACAAGGTCTTTTCGCGGGTAGCCATTCTGGGTGACAGCGCCAACCGCGAACGGCTGGCCGTTGCCGGCACGCTGCAAGCCCTGGCCCAGGGCGCCGGGCGCAACAGCAGCGTGGTGTACGAGTTTCAGGCCGCCCCGCAGCAAGTCATCAACTACGAAGACTGGACGGCCGGCGCCAACAACTTCGTGCGCTACTACCCCACCGGCGCGGTGGTGGCCAACGGCCTGAGCCTGACCAACGGGCGGAGCTCCTTGGACCTGCAGAGCCGCAACCCACAGGTGCAAACTTCGCCGTTGAACGTCACCTTCACCAACTTTGAGTTGGCCGAGCTGGCGCGCATCGTGCAGCAACAGGACTCCCTGGTGGCCGGACAGCTGAACGGCACGGCCCGCATCGACAACCTCGGCACCGCGCGCCAGGCCTTCACGGCCGATGCCAGGGTGAGCAACCTGGTGTTCCAGAAAGCACTCATCGGCGACATTGCCTTGCGGGCCACGAACCCCAGCGCGGGCCGCTACGACGTGGACGCACGCCTAAGCGGCGGCGCGCCCGGCAGCGCCGGAGCGGCCGGCAACGACGTGCAGGTGCGCGGCACTTATTTGGCCACGGGCGCCACTCCGCTCAACTTCACCGTGGCCGCCAACCGGCTCAACCTGAAGCTGGTCGAGCCGTTCTCGGTGGGCCAAATACGCCGGGCCAGCGGCTACCTGAGCGGGCAACTGACCATAGTGGGGGCCGTGAGTGCGCCGCAGGTACGGGGCACGCTCAGCACCTCTCAGGACGCCGGGTTTGTGGTGCCGCAGCTGGGCTCGCCCTTCCGCCTGCCCAACCAGTCGCTCACGTTCGACAACCGCGGCATTGCCTTCAACAACTTCACGGTGCTGGATTCGGCTTCCAACAAAGCCGTGGCCAATGGCTACTTGCTCACCACCAACTTTGTCGATTATGCTTTCGACCTGCGGGCCACGACCGATGACTTCCTGGCCGTGCGCAGCACCCGCGAAAACAACGAGCTGTTCTACGGCCGGCTGGTGCTCGACTCCGAAACCCGCCTGACGGGTCCGCTCGAACTCATCAAGATTGACACCCGCGTGACGGTGGTGGAAGGCTCGAACCTGACGGTGGAATCGCCGAGCGGCACGCCCACCACGCAGGAGCGCGAAGGCATTGTGGAGTTCGTTGACAAAAGCGCGCCGCTCGACACCATGCTGGCCCGCAAGGTGGCCGTGGACACGGTGAAAGTGGCCGCCACCGGCTACGACATCACGGCGGTGGTCACCATCACGGACCGCACGCCGTTTACGCTGGTCATCGACCCGGCCAGCGGCGACAACCTGCGCGTGCGGGCCGCTGGCACGCTCAACACCAGCATATCCCCCGACGGCACCATCACGCTCAGCGGCCGCATCGACGTGACCCGGGGCCAGTACCACATGTCGCTCTACGACCTGGCCTCGCGTGACTTTATCCTCGCCCGCGGCTCGTCCATCGTGTGGGACGGCGACCCCTATAATGCCACCCTCGACCTGACGGCCATCTACAAAGTGCAGGCGGCACCAGCCGAGCTGCTGGCCAGCCAGGGCGAAGACGACCCCACCAGCAACACGGTGTCGCGCAACCGCTTGCCCTTCAACGTGCTGCTGAAAGTGAGCGACCAACTGAGCAAGCCCACCATTGGCTTCGACATTCGCCAGCCCGACACCCGGCGCAGCAGCTCGGTCAGCGAGCAGGTGGAAGCCAAACTGAACCAGCTGCGCCAGCCCAACCAGACGTCGGAACTGAGCAAGCAGGTGTTTTCGCTGCTGATTCTGGGCCGGTTTGTGGCCCAGAATCCCTTCCAGACCAGCAGCGGCGAAGGATTGGTGGCCACGCAGCTGCGCGGCAGTGCCAGCGCCGTGCTCACCGACCAGCTCAGCAACCTGACCGACAAGTACCTCTCGGGCCTGGGCCTGGACTTGGGCGTGACCAACCAAGCCGACTACAGCACCGGCGAGGCCCGCAGCCGCACCGACCTGAACGTGGCCGTGCGCCGCCAGCTGCTCAACAACCGCCTGACCGTGCGCGTGGGCACCGACATTGCCCTGAGCGGCGGCACGGGCAACCAGAACGCGCAAGGCCAGTCCGCCGCCAGCAACCTGGCCGGCGACGTGAGCCTGGAGTACCTGGTGATGGCCGATGGCCGCCTGCGGGTGCGCGTGTTCCGCCAGAATGCCTACGAGGACATCGATGGCCCCATTGTGCGGACCGGCGCGGCGCTGGTGTTCCAGCGCGACTACCGCGACCTGAAAGAGCTGTTCTCGAAAGTGCCGGAAAACGTGAAGCAGGAACGCAAAACCAACCGCAAGCAGGAAAAATCCGAAGAGAAGGCGACCAAGGACTCGGTGCAAAGCCAGACCCCGCCCACCGCTCGCGTGGATACGCTAAGGCGCTAAGGCGCTACGCTTAATGAAAAATGAGGAACGAAGAATGAAGAACTTTATATGGTAAGCCGACGCTCAAGAACGAAAACGACGCCGTTGTTAAAAAAGCAATTGCTCATTCTTCATTCTTCATTCTTCATTATTTTATTATCCGCTTGCTCGGGGCTGAAGTACGTTCCCGAAGGCCAGCAACTGTACACCGGCAGCAAAGTCATTCTGAAAACGCCGGGGAAAATCCCGAACGAGTCGGCGTTGCAAACCGAGTTGGAATCGGTCATTCGCCCCAAACCCAACGCGTCTTTCCTGGGCTTGCGGCCCAAGCTCTATTTCTGGGGCAAAGGGCAAGGCAAAAAGAAAGGCCTGAGTAAGTTGCTGGCCACCAAGTTCGGGGAGCCGCCGGTGCTGCTGAAAGACGTGAAAATCAGTGCCACGTCGGGGCTCATCACCAACCGGCTCTACAACAACGGTTTCTTCAAGGGCACGGTGACCAACGAGGTCAAGACGCAGGAGAAAACAGCCCAGGTAAACTACACGGCCAATACGGGCAAGGTGTACACCATTCAGGAAATCCACTTCCCGGAACGCGACACCTTGGTCGACCGGGACATTCGCGCCACGCAGGCGGGCAGCTTGCTGAAGGTGGGCGACCCCTACAACCTGAACACCTTCACCGCCGAGCGGGTCCGCATCGACAACGTTCTCAAAAACCAGGGCTATTTCTACTTCACGCCCGACTACATTCTGTTTCAAGTCGACAGCACCCTGGACGACAAGGTGAACGTGTACTTGCGCGTGAAAGCCACGGCGCCGGCCAAGGCCACCCAGCCGTATTATCTGGACGTCATCAAGCTCAACACGAACTACGTGCTGACCGACACCGCTCGGCGCGCGCCAGTGCGCTTCCGCGGCTACCAGTACTTCCCCGACGAGAAGGTGCTGCGCGCCCGGGCCATCACCAACGCCACCTTTCTGTACCCGGACAGCCTGTACCGGCGCAAGCGGCGCGACCAAACCATCAGCCGCCTGATGAGCCTGAACCTGTTTAAGTTCGTGGAAATCCGCCTGAAGCCGGCCGAAGCCGGCGACTCGGCCGGCCGTGCCCGCCTCGACGCCGACGTGCTGATGTCGCAGCTCAAGCGCAAAAGCCTGCGGGCCGACCTGCAGCTGGTGTCCAAAAGCAACGGTTTCACCGGTCCGGGCCTCACGCTGTCGTTCCGCAACCGCTCGGCTTTGCGCGGCGGCGAGCAGCTGCTGCTCAACGCCACCGCCACGGCCGAAACCCAAACCGCGCCCCCGGCCAACGGGGAATCGCGAAACAACACGGGGCTCACCTCCACTGAGTTTGGCGTGAGCGCCCAGTTGGCCGTGCCGCGGCTCATTGCCCCCAACCTGCCCCTGCTTGACGTGCGCTTGCCCAATTCCGACTTCCAGCCGCGCACCAATTTCGGCGCCGGCGTGCGCTACGTCACGCGCACGGGCTATTTCAGCACCACCAACTTCAACCTGAACTACGGCTACAGCTGGAAAACAAAAATCACCAACGAACAGGAGTTGCGCCCCATAGACGTGCAATACAGCCTGGTTTCGACCACGCCGGAATTTGAAGCCATTTTGCAGCAACGGCCGTTTTTGCGCAACTCTTTTGAGCAGCAGTTCGTCCTCGGCAGCAGCTACCGCTACACCTACAACCAGCAGGTGCTGGAGCAGCGCCGCCAGCAGATTTTCTTCCAGGGCCAGGCCGAAGTCAGCGGCAACCTTGCTTCCGCCGTCAGCAGCGTGCTGGGCTTGAGCAAAGACCCCGAAGGGCGCTACACGGTGGTCGGGCAGGCTTTTTCGCAATACGCCAAGTTTGATTTGGAATTGCGCGAGTACTACCGCATTTCGCAAAACCCCACTTCCGGCAACCGCATCGTGGCCCGTTTGCAAGCCGGCATAGGCATGCCCTACGGCAACTCCGCCGGCCGCTCGCTGCCCTACCTCCGGCAATACGGCATCGGTGGCCCCAACTCCATCCGTGCTTTCGCGGCCCGCGAAATTGGCCCCGGCACCTACAAGCCCAACGACAACGACAACAACAGCATCAGTTATTACGACCAAGTAGGCGACATCCGCCTCGAAGGCAACCTCGAATACCGCCAGGATTTGGTGCCCTACCTGAAAGGCGCCGTGTTCGTGGACGCCGGCAACATCTGGCTGGCCAACCCCGACCCCGACCGGCCCGGCGGTGAGTTCAAAGCCAGCAACATTTTCAACCAACTGGCCGTGGGCGCTGGCGCTGGCCTGCGGGTCGACGTGCAGTTCTTCGTCATCCGCTTCGACTACGCCTTCCCACTGATGGCGCCCTACGGCACGCCCACCAACAGCGCGGGCCGGCTCAACCTGGCCATCGGCTACCCCTTCTAGTGGTGAGGTGTGAACTGGTGAAATGGTGAAATGGTGAACTGGTGAGTTTGACGTTTCACCGGCGCAAACTGCGCAGACAAAACATTAAACTCACCAGTTCACCATTTCACACCTCACCAAGAACCACCTCACCGAATTATCGGCATGCGCTCGAACGGCCGCTCCCGGTCGAATAAGTAGCGGTAGGTGGCGTGGGTTTTCACGATGGTGGCCCCAATGGAACGGGTCGTGACCAGCATGCGCGGGTTGAAGTCCCCAATCCAGTTCATTTCCAGGTCGTCGTAGCCCGCAGCGATGAAAGCCTGCCGGGCGTGCACCAGCATCGCCGCGTCCACGCCCTTGCCCTGGTAGGCCGGCACCACGCCGTATATGATGCCGAAC
>DASVTG010000360.1:0-7439 GCA_036387695.1 Hymenobacter sp.
AAGTCGGCTGCTCGCCGCGCAGCACCAGGTGCACCGGCGTCTGGTTGTTGTAGGAGTCGGCCAGGGTGATATCGATGCTGTAGATTTTACCGGCTTCCACGTTCAGGCGGCCTTTGGTGGGGCCGGTGGCGTACATCGGCAGGTCGTTGCCTTCGTCCACCCACAGCTTTTGCAGGGTGCGGCCCTGGGTGTTTTGGTAGAGAAAATCGACGAAGTTGCCCACCTGCCGCGTGCCGGTGGGGAAGGGCACGGCGTCGATGACGTGCTGATAAAACGGCTGGCCGTTCACCTTCACCGTCACGCGCTGGATGCCGTTTTTATTCCAAGCGTTGTCGAACCGGTCGAAGCCCTGCACCAGCAGGCCCACCGGCCCGAAGGCGCTGATGGTGTCCGGCCAGGAAGTGGCCACGCCCGGCCCGGGCTGCACCTTGGGCGCAAACACGGCCTTGGCGAACACCCGCTGCACCCGCGACTCGATGCCGAGCGGCTCCAGCGCAAACGCCTGCAGCGTGGGCGCCACGTGGTCCTGGATTTCGGCAAAACCGCCCCACTGCAAGGGGTTGTACTGCCGGTCCTGGGCGTCGCGCACTTCCCAGTGCAGGTGCGGGCCCGCCGAGCCGCCCGTGTTGCCGGACAGCGCCACCAGCTCGCCGCGCTTCACCGGAAACCGGTCTTTTTCAAAGAAGGCCTCCAGCTCGTAGCTCAGCTTCTCGTATTGGCGGCGGCGCAGCTCCGCGGCCACGGCGCCCTTAAAATCGTTGAGGTGGCCGTACACGGTGGTCAGGCCGTTCGGGTGCGTGATGTAGAGCACGTTGCCGTAGCCAAACGACGACTGCTTGAGGCGCGAAATGTAGCCGTCGGCCGCCGCGTACACGGGCTGGTTCACCCCGCCGCCGGTCTTGATGTCGAGCCCGCCGTGGAAGTGGTTGGGCCGCAGCTCGCCCATGCTGCCGGCCAGAAAGCCGGGCTTGCCCGGCGCAATGGGAAACAGGAAATACCCCGCCGGCACCACCGGCTTGCCTCCGTGCAGCACCTCACTCATGGAGCGGCCCCGCTCCGAGGTGTCGGCCTCCTGCCCTCCTACCCGCCACGCCAACAGGAATAATAATGTCCCTAAAATCAACCGCACGCTTGCCTTTCCCTTTTGCACAATACCTCTTCTTTTAATTTGTAACTAATTTTTATCTTTTCTAATCGATTGTAGAGACGCGACACTTCGCGTCTCCGGGGCCGCGCCGCTTACGAATCGTTTTCACCAATGCGAGCGCCAAGACGCGAAGTGTCGCGTCTCTACAACCGTTCTATCTAACTCCCAATTCCAGCAGCTTCTCTCCTTCCAGGAAGCCCGCCAACCGGTCGCCTACTTTCACCGGGCCCACCCCGGCCGGCGTGCCGGTAAATATCAGGTCCCCCATTTTCAGGGAAATGTATTTGGAAACGAAACTGATGATTTTGGCGAACGGGTGCAGCATCAAGCCGGAATTACCGGTCTGGCGGGTTTCGCCGTTCACTTCGAGGTGGAAGTTGATGTTGGCCAAATCCGCGATTTCCGTCACCGGTTTAAAGGTGGGCGAAATCGGCGCCGAGCCGTCGAATGCTTTGGCTAATTCCCAAGGCAACCCTTTTTTCTTCAATTCAGATTGCAGGTCGCGGGCCGTGAAGTCGATGCCCAGACCAATGCCATCAAAGTAGGTGGGGGCAAATTGCTCGTCGATGTGCCGGCCGTTTTTGCTCACGCGCAGCACCAGTTCCAGCTCGTGGTGAATATCCTGCGAAAACTCGGGGATGAAGAAGGGCTGGCCGCGTTGCAGCAGCGCCGTTTCGGGCTTGAGGAAGATGACCGGCGCGGCGGGCACTTCGTTGTGCAGCTCGGCGATGTGGTCGGCGTAATTGCGGCCGATGCAGATGATTTTCATAGGGGAATCGGGACGGAGCGAGCTCAAAACTACGGCTCGGCACCGGGTTGGGGCAACCAGGGGGCCGGTTTTTCCGGCGCCCGCTGGGCCTGGGCTAAACATTTACCCGGCCCGCTGCCGTATAGGCGGCAATTGCGGGCCCGCTTTGGCCCAGAACGTGCTAGCTGCCCCGGCGGCTATTTCAACCCCTCTTTTTCTCTAAAGCCATGCTTAAGAAATTAACCCTTGCCGCGAGCTTGTCTCTGCTGGCCGCTTGCTCCACGGTGCCCATCACGGGCCGCCGGCAGCTCAGCTTGGTGAGCGACACCGAAATCAACACCCTGGCCGCCACGCAGTACCGCGAAGTCATCGCCAAAGGCCCGCTTTCCACCAATTCGCAGTACGTGAGCATGACGCGCCGCGTGGGCCAGCGCATTCAATCGGCCGTGGAGTCCTACTTCCGCCAGCAAAACGCCACCGACCAGCTGGCCGGCTACCAGTGGGAGTTCAACGTCATCCAAGACGACAAGCAGCAAAACGCCTGGTGCATGCCCGGCGGCAAAGTGGCCGTGTACACCGGCATTCTGCCCATCACCCAGGACGAAACCGGCCTGGCCGTAGTAATGGCGCACGAAATTGCGCACGCCGTGGCCAAGCACGGCTCCGAGCGCATGAGCCAGGGCCTGCTGCAGCAGGCGGGCGGCCAGGCCTTGTCGGCGGCGCTTTCCACCAATGCTCCGGGCACCCAGCAGCTGGCCTTGCAGGCCTTTGGCGTGGGCTCGCAGTTGGGCTTGCTGAAATACGGCCGCAACCAGGAGTCGGAAGCCGACCACCTGGGGCTGATTTTTATGGCCATGGCCGGGTACAATCCCGACGGCGCGGTTTCGTTCTGGCAGCGGATGGACGCGGGCGCCAACGGCGCCGCGCCGCCCGAATTTCTGTCCACTCACCCCTCCAACGGCACCCGCATTGCCGACATTCAGCGCGAATTGCCGGAAGCTCGTAAGTATTACAAGCCCCGATAATTAACGGTTAGTTGTTAGTGGCTAACGGTTAATATTGTCATCTCTAAATGAATGCTGACCGTTAACCAGTAACATCTAACCCTTAACTACTTCCTAGTTCTACATGAAATTCATCCCCCGCCTGCTTGGTTTGAGCTTTTTAAGCCTGTTGGTAGTGCTACTGGCCATGTCGTGCGAAGCGGTGAAGCCCACCACCAACGAGTTCGGCAGCCCCAACCGCATCAAGGGCGAGGTGATTGCCGCTCCGGAAAGCCGAAAAATCGTGCATTTCACCGACACTTCCACCGAGTACAACACGCCGCGCAACGAGTTGGCCCGCGCGTTTATCCGCCAGTTCAACGACGGCACGGTCATCGACAAAATCCAGGTGCGCAAGGCTCCCGGCGAGGCCGGCAGCGCGGTGAAGTACTACCTCATTGGCATGGGCCTGCGCAACGGCATGTTCCGGGCCATGGCCCTGCCCCTGACGGGCGGCGGCGACAACACCTACTTCCTGCGCCCCACCGCCGAGCGCTACACCCTCACCGGCGTGGGCTGCACCATGTGCTACTTCAACTTTGAAAACGGCCGGATAGTGGGCACCACCTGCGGCGGCAGCGCCAGCGGGGGCAACTGCGACCTGAAAATTGAACCCAACAACGGACTTTTTGCCGCCGCCAAACGATGACCACCCGCAACAAATGGCTGGTGCGCGCCGCCCTCACCGCGCTGGCCTTGCTCATCACCACCGACACCAACCGGCCGCGCGTGCCCCAACCCAAAACCCCAAAAAAGCCCGCTGAGTAGCGGGCTTTTTTGGGGTTTAAAGAAAGTTGGAACAAATGGGTAGGCCGTCCTGCTGAGCTTGCTGAAGCAGGACGGCCTTTATCAACTACCCGTAAGTTGAAAATACGGACCTATTTGTCCGCTGCCAGCCGCGCTATGAGCCGGTTATTTCGGCCGCCAGTTCAGTCAAGTTCAACCCATCAAACGTGCCCGACGACATGAGCAGCAGGTTGGCATTGGCCCAGGGCTGCTCGCGCAGGAAAGCGGCCAGCTCCGCGCTGTCGGTAATCACCTTGATGTCGGGCCGCTGAAAGGCTTCGGCTACCGTGGCGGCGGCCAGCGGCGGCAGGCGCTTGTGCTCCAGCACGTGGGGGTTGAAATACACCACGGCCACGTCGGGCGCATCGAAGCAGTGCGCGTACTGCGGTAGGAAAGCCGGGTTGAGGCTGCTAAAGGTGTGCAGCTCCAGGCAAGCCACCAGGCGGCGCCGCGGAAACTGCTTTTTGAGGGCCGTGGCGGTGGCCTTGAGCTTGCTGGGCGCGTGGGCAAAGTCTTTGTACACCACCGAAGTAGCGCCTTCCCTCACCAGCTCCAGGCGCCGCGCGGCACCGGGGAACGAAGCCACGGCCTTGAAGAAGTCCTTGCCTTTGATGCCCAGCTGCTTGCAGACCTCCTTGGCCGCCGAGATGTTGCGCAGGTTGTGCTCGCCAAACACCTGAATGGGCACTTCCTCGTCCTTTTTGGTTACCAGCAGCGTCTTGCCGTCGCGGATAATGTGCTCGTGCGGGCCGTAGCCGATGTAGGTCACGTCGGGGCTCGTGGGCACGCTTACGAGTTGCACTTGCTCGTCGTCGCGGTCGTAGATGAGCACGCCGGCTTTGGGGGTCATGTCGGCGAAAATGCGGAACTGCTCGCGGTAGTTTTCCTCGGTCGGAAACACGTTGATGTGGTCCCAGCTGATGCCCGAAATCACACCGATGTGGTGCTGGTAGAGGTGAAACTTGGGCCGCCGGTCCACCGGCGACGACAGGTACTCGTCGCCTTCGATGATGATGATGGGCGCGTCGTCCGTCAGCTGCACCATCAAGTCAAACCCCGCCAGCTGGGCGCCCACCGCGTAGTCGAACTTGCGGCCGTGGTAGCGCAGCACGTGCAGAATGCAGGCCGTGATGCTGGTTTTGCCGTGCGAGCCGCCGATGACGATGCGCTGCTTGTCGCGGCTGGCCTCGTAGATGTATTCGGGAAAGGAATAGATTTTCAGGCCCAGCTCCTGGGCTCGCAGCAGCTCGGGGTTGTCGGGGCGGGCGTGCATGCCCACAATCACGGCGTCGAGGTCGGCGTGGATGCTGGCGGCGTCCCAGCCTTCCTGGGCCGGCAGCAGGCCGGCGATGGCCAGGCGGCCCTTGGCGGGCTCGAATATCTCGTCGTCGGAGCCCGTGACGTGGGCGCCGCGCCGGTGCAGGGCCAGCGCCAGGTTGTGCATGATGCTGCCGCCCACGGCGATGAGGTGGATGGCTTCTGGTTTCGGGCTGCGGCTCGCTGATTCCAAGGAGGATAGGGGTCAGTTGTTCGTTGTCAGTTGTCGGAAACGCGGCTTGGATTTGGTAATCTGGCAACCGAAAACGAACAACTCACAACCAAAAGAAAGGGCCGCGAAAGTACGACGGTCTGGCTGCCGCGGCCATTCCATAGCCAAAAGAATCGACTTTATCTGCCTATCTTTTTCCCCGGTCCCGGGGTTAGCTTTGTATACACTGTGTATTGCCGGGCTTCTAAAACAAAGCCCGGCCCTCGTTTCCCGCTGCCCTAACACCTGAATTCCCCATGCAAGACCGGATGGACGACCGCCTGAAGCAATCCGCCGCCCGCGCCAAAGCAGCGCTGGCCAACCGCGGTGGCTCCGGGATGGTCCCCTTCAACGCCAGTGCCGCTGGCAAACTGCCCCCGCAGGCCCCCGAGCTCGAAATGGCCGTGCTCGGTGCGCTCATGCTGGAAAAAGACCCCCTCACCGCAGTCATTGACCTGCTCAAGCCCGAGAGCTTTTACAAAGACGCCCACCAGCGCATTTACCGCGCCATCATCCGGCTTTTTGACAAGTCGGAGCCCATCGACCAACTCACGGTGGTGCACGAGCTGCGCGAAATGGCCGAACTCGAAGCCGTGGGCGGCCCGTTTTACGTGGCCAACCTCACGCTGAAAGTGAACTCGGCGGCCAACGTGGAATACCACGCCCGCATCATCACCGAAACCGCCATCAAGCGCGAACTGATTCGGATTTCGAGCGAAATTCAGCGGGACGCCTTCGAGGATACTACCGACGTTTTCAAACTGCTCGACGACACCGAATCGGCGCTGTTCGAGGTATCGGAGTCGAACATCCGCAAGAACTTCGACGACATGCGCAGCCTGATGGGCAAGGCCATCAAAGAGCTCGAGGAAAAGAAAAACCAGAAGGACGGTTTGACCGGCGTGCCCACCGGCTTCACGGCCCTGGACCGCGTCACTAGCGGCTGGCAACCTTCTGACTTGGTGATTATTGCGGCTCGGCCAGGGATGGGAAAATGCCTTGGCAAAGGCACCAAGGTATTGATGCACAACGGCGACCTGCGCAACGTGGAAGACGTGCGCGAAGGCGACTTGCTGATGGGCGACGACTCTACCCCGCGCCGGGTGCTGAGCATTGCCCGCGGCCGCGAAAACATGTACTGGGTGCGCCAGAACAAGGGCGACGACTACCGCGTGAACGAGAGCCACATCCTCTCGCTCAAACGCTCGCGCAATGAGGGCCCGCACCGCCACGGCGACGTGCTCAACATCACAGTGAAGGATTACCTGGCCAAAGGGCCGAAATTCCGTTCGAACTACAAGGGCTACAAGGTAGCAGTAGAGTTTGAGGCGCAGGAGCTGCCCGTGGACCCGTATTTCCTGGGCGTGTGGCTGGGCGACGGCGCTAGCAGCAACTGCCGCATTACGGGCCAGGACCCGGAAATCATTGAATACCTGCACGAGTACGCCGCCACCCTGAACATGCAGGTGACGGTAGGCGTGGTCGAGAATCGCTGCAACAGCTACGGCATCACCCGTGGCCGACAGGGCGGGAACATCGCCGAGTATTCGTTGCAGGACGAGCTGCGCCAGTTGGGCGTGCTCGGCGAAAAGCACATTCCGCGGGCGTACGCCATCAACTCAACCGAGAACCGCCTGCGCTTGCTGGCGGGCCTGATTGACAGCGACGGCCACCTCGACCCGGTTTCCAACGGCTACGAAATCACCCAGAAGAACCACCGCCTGGCCCGCCAAATCAAGTTTTTGGGCGACTCGCTGGGCTTCCGTACCTCCTTGACGAAGAAAAAAGCCACCATTTCCAGCATCGGCTACGAAAGCGAAGTGTGGCGCGTACGGCTCTATGGAGACATCAACCGGGTGCCGGTGCGCGTGGCCCGCAAAAAAGCCCAGCCCTGGGCGTCACCCGTGGACTGGCGGCAAACGGGCATCACCGTGGAATTCGACCGAATAGACGACTATTACGGGTTTGAGATTGACGGCAATCGGCTGTTCCTACTTCAGGACATGACCGTGACGCACAACACGGCTTTTGTGGTTTCAGCCATGCGCAACGCGGCGGTCGATTTCAAGAAGGCAGTGGCCATTTTCTCGCTGGAAATGTCCTCGCTCCAGTTGGTCAACCGTCTGATTTCGGCCGAGGCAGAACTGGACTCGGAGAAAATCAAGAAAGGCAGCTTGGCCGACCACG
>DASVTG010000361.1:0-3078 GCA_036387695.1 Hymenobacter sp.
CACGGCGTTCCACCGGGTGAGCTTGGTGCGGTACATGGCGAAGCCGTCGTGGTGCTCGGCCACCGGCACAATGTACTTGGCGCCCGCCCGCTTGAACACGTCCAGCCACTGCTCGGCGTTGAACTTGTCGGCCGTGAACAGCGGAATGAAGTCCTTGTAGCCGAACTTGTTTTGCGCGCCGTACTTGGCTTGGTGGTACTTAAAGGTTGGCGAGCCCTGGTGGTACATCTCGCGCGGGTACCACTCGCTGAAGTTGGCGGGCACCGCGTACGGCCCCCAGTGGATGAAAATGCCAAACTTGGCGTCGCGAAACCACTCCGGCGTCTGGTAGTTTTTCAGCGATTCCCAGCTGGGCTGGAAGGGCGCCGGGGCCTTGGCGGTTTGGGCGGTGGCGGGGCCGGCCCCGAGGGCGGCGAGGAGCGCGGCCGCCAGGCCGCGACGGGTTGGGTTGTTCATGCGAGGGTGGTGGGAATTGGGAAAAGGAAGTGTGGGGAGAAGCCGGCAACGGCTAGTCTCCCAGCTTGTAAATTCTTTCCATCAGTTGCCATTTTTCGTCGGCCGTGGCGTCGGCGGAGCTTTGCTGAAACGCCGACACGTAGGCTTCCCATTCGGCTTGCCGGGGCTTGGCGGCCAGCGCTTGCATGGCCCGGTCGTGGTCGAAGTCCGCCACCGTGTCCATTATCATGAACAGCTGCTCGTGCAGCAGGTAGATTTCCATGTCCACGATGCCCACCTCGCGCATGCCCTGCGTGATTTCGGGCCAGGCGGCGCCCGCGGCGTGCACCGCGCGGTAGTCGCGGATGAGCTGCGCATCGTTTTTCAGGCGCAGCGTTTTGCAGTAGCGTTTGCCGGGCGGCGGTGAAAGCGGAGTGGGGTTCATGGCGAAATCAGCCGGGAGGCAAGCTGGGAAGGACGGCTAGAAAACGAGTAACTGCGCTGCATAAACCCGTGAATACTTTCTGCTTGAATGAGGAAGGACGCAACCTTGAAAAACAAAGCTATTGATTTGAAATCAGCTAGCAATCAAATCATTATAAATATCTCCGCAAACCTTCGCGCAAACCTTCGCGCAAAGCTTTGCGGAAGCAGGGATGCTGCGGCGTGTTGGTTGCTTTAGGCTTGAAACGGCGCTTTTAATCCAATGGGCCTGCTAAGCTGTCAAGCCCCATCGGGGTCGTACCCGGAGGGCGACACTTGCTTTGTTACGCTTCACAATTTCAATAGCATTGCCAGGAGCCGGAGGAATTGACAGAGCTAGCCAAAACGGGGTAGAGACGCAACATCTTGCGTCTCGTCGTTGAACGGCAACGTTAGACGACACCCAACCGGCGCGGATGACGAGACGCAAGATGTTGCGTCTCTGCCCCGTTGCAGCGACCAAATGATAAGGCAAACACCCGCTAGATTTGAACTCCCGATTCCCACCCCGCGCATGAGCAAAAGCCACGTTTCGCTGAAAACCCTGGCCCAGGCCCTGAACGTGTCGATTTCCACCGTGTCGCGGGCCCTGAAAAACCACCCCGACATTGGCCCCGAAGTCACCCGCAAGGTGCAGGCCCTGGCCCGCGAGCTGCACTACACGCCCAACCCCCTGGCCATGGGGCTGCTGAAGAACCGGACCCACACCATCGGCGTCATCGTGCCCGACCTGGTGACGCATTTCTTCTCCTCCATCATCAGCGGCATCGAGCGGGTGGCCAACGAAAACGGCTATTACGTCGTCATCCGCTCCAGCTACGAAAGCTACGAGAAGGAAAAGGAGTACGTGGAAAATCTGCTGCAGCTGCACGTGGAAGGCCTCATCATGTGCCTGGCCCAGGAAACCCGGGACCACGCCCACTTCGACGCCCTGATTGCCGAAGGGCTGCCGCTCGTGTTTTTCGACCGGGTGTGCCGGCCCGCCGAAGTGGCCACCGTGGTGGTGGACAACGTGCTGGCGGCCCGCCGCATCACCGAGCACTTCCACGCCAGCGGCTACCGACGCATTGCCCACGTGGCGGGCCCGGCGCCGCTCAACATCACCCGCGAGCGCATCGAGGGCTACCGGCAGGGGCTGGCCGCCTGCGGCCTGCCCTTCGACGAACGCCTGCTGGTGCACTGCGACCTGAGCATTGCCAGCGCCACGGCGGCCACCCGGCAGCTGCTAGCTCTGGCGGCGCGCCCCGACGCCGTTTTCGGCGTGAACGACATGACGGCCTTCGCCGCCATGAAGGAAATCAAGCGCCAGGGCCTGCGCATTCCGGCCGACGTGGGCCTGGTGGGCTTCACCGACGAGTTTCACGCCACCGTGGTGGAGCCCACGCTTACCTCCGTCATGCACCCCACCTTTGAAATGGGCCAGGCGGCCGCCACGCTCTTCTTCGAGCAAGCCCGGGCCGAGGGCCGGGTGGCGCCCCGGCAAGTGCTGCTGGCCACCGAGCTGGTGGTGCGGGAGTCCTCGGTAAGGAGCACGCAAGGATAGCCTCCCGGACCACCTGCCTCTTCCCTCCCAACTGGTTGCCGCACGAGCGAAGCCCGGATTGGGCTCTTTTGGGCTTGGGCTGTAGCGAAGCCGTCGTTCGCAGTTTCGCGGCTGGCTGCTCACGCGGGTTCTATGCTTGCCGCTGGCGGGGCCGTTTTGAGCATAAGCCGGGGGTAAATTCTCCCGGAGCGGCAGGCTTCAGGAGCCGGGGGCCGGTATTAAGTTGTTCGTCGCCAATCTGTATGCATCTTACAGCAAGCTCCTGGTGGCCTCGCCCAGCAGGTTCTTGGGCCTTTCGTGCCGGCCCGGTGCCGCGTATTTTCGCACTCCTTACCTACTTTACTTGCCGGAAATATTTCGTTGCCTGCCTCTGTGGCCTTGTTGCCGCGAAACGTTTTTCCTTACTTGACTTCGTCTGGTCACCTTTACTATGAAAATGAAAAAGCTCTTTCTCTTCCTGCTCGGACTCGCTGCCTCGGGGCAAGCGCTGGCGCAGGGCAACAACTACAAGCAGAACTACCAGAAGTACGAGGGGCTGGCCCTGACGCCGCCCATGGGGTGGAACAGCTGGAACAAGTTCGCCTGCAACGTGGACGAGAACCTCATCAAGCAGGTGG
>DASVTG010000362.1:0-4372 GCA_036387695.1 Hymenobacter sp.
ATAAGCTTAGCGCCGTCTCAGTTTCACCTGACAACCGGCAACCAGCAATTGACAACTACAAAGCTACAACCGCAATAGGGCGGCAGAGGTTGCAAATGTACCTACATCATTTCGCATACGAATAGCACAGGCTTGCAGAGCACTGTCTGTGCATACCCTGCTAAAGGCGGTTAGCCCGGGCGCGGAGCACCAAATCGGCCAGCACCAGTTGGGTCATGGCTTCTACGATGGGCACGGCGCGGGGCAGCACGCAAGGGTCGTGGCGGCCCCGGCCCACCAGCGTCACGGCTTCGCCCTGGTCGTTGATGGTTTGCTGGGGCTGCAGCAAGGTGGCGACGGGCTTGAAGGCGACGCGGAAATAAATATCCTGCCCGTTGCTGATGCCGCCCTGGCTGCCGCCGCTGTGGTTGGTGCGGGTGCGCACGGCGCCGGCTTCGTCGGTGTAAAACTCGTCGTTGTGCACCGAGCCCGGCAGCTTGGTGCCCGCAAAGCCGGACCCAAACTCAAAGCCCTTCACGGCGTTGATGCTCAGCAACGCGTGGCCCAACACAGCCGGCAGCTTATCAAACACCGGCTCGCCCAGGCCGGCCGGCACGTGGCGCGCCACGCCCGTAATCACGCCGCCCACCGTGTCGTGCGCCGCCTGCGCCGCCCGAATGCGGGCTTCCATGCGCACGGCTGTTTCCGGGTGCGGGCAGCGCACCAGGTTGCTGTCAATCAGGCTCAAATTCAGCGCTTCGTACTCCACGGGCACTTCTACTTCGCCCACGGCTGAAACGTAGGCAGCGATTTCAACGCCAAAATGAGCCAGCACCTGCATGGCCACGGCACCGGCCGCGACGCGGGCCGCCGTCTCACGGGCCGAGCTGCGCCCCCCGCCGCGGTAGTCGCGCCGGCCGTATTTGGCGTCGTAGGTATAGTCGGCGTGGCTGGCGCGGTAGGCGTGGGCAATGTGCGAGTAGTCATCGGAGCGCTGGTCGGCGTTGGGGATGAACAAGCTGATGGGCGTGCCCGTGGTCACGCCTTCAAACAAGCCCGACTGAATGTGCACGGTGTCGGCCTCCTTGCGCGGGGTGGTCAGGTCCGATTGGCCGGGCCGGCGCCGGTCGAGCGCGGCCTGGATGTGCGCCGCGTCGACCGCGACGCCCGCCGGGCAGCCGTCGATGATGACGCCAATGCCCGCCCCATGCGACTCGCCGAAGGTGGTGATGCGAAAGAGAGAGCCGAACGTATTGGACATGTAGTGTAATGAGTAATGGTTAATGATTAACGGTTAATAAAATGCTGACAGTCAAGTACTCGGGCTGAAGGCCGAAGGGGTAACAAATAAATCCTGACCGTTACCCACTAATCATTAACCATTAGCAAAGCTAGCGCTGCCGCCCGGCCCGCCACCACCCAACCCCGGCCACCACCGCCAGGCCCACCAGCAGCCAATCGGCGTAACGGCGCACGTCGCGGTACACGTCGAGCGACTGCGGCGTGGTGTCGGCTTCGGCCAGCGCGGGGCCGTAAAATGGGTCTTCCTCGGGCTTTGGCAGCGGCGCGGGCGGGGCAATGGAGCCGCGCACCACGGGCCGGACTTCGGGGTGCAGCGTGTCGTAGCGGGCCGTGGTGGGGTTGAACACAATTATTTCAAGGAGGCTGTCGAGCGGCAGCACCCCGGGCCGCCGGGCCACAAAACGGTAGCGAAACAGCTTGCGGCCTCCCCCCGGCGCCGGCGCCAGGCTCACGTCGGGTCCGTACACTTCCAGCCCGGGGCGGGCGGCCACCACCGGGGCCAGCAGGGCCGACAAGTTGCCCTGCCCTTCGACCCCAAACGAATACGTGAACGACTGCCCCACCCGAAACGTGGTGCGGCTGATGGCTTCGCGCATTTGGTAGGTGCCCACCACCACGTTGCCGCCTTGGGCACGTGGCGGCAAGGGCCGCACCTGCACCCCCACTCCACGCGAGATGTACGTTTTGTAGCCCGCCAAGCGGTTGTCTTGCCCTGGCTCGGGCTTTTTCAGAAACTTAAATTTCACCATGGTCAGGGCCAGCGGCGGGAAGCGCAAGGCCTGGGCAGTGAGCGGGTAATACAGGTTTTCGGCCAGCCGGAAGCGCAGGTAAACCTGGTTGTTCCACCGCACGGTATCAGGCGCCACGCTGGGCTCGGGGCCAGCTTCCTGCCAGGCCGTGGACTGGTGCAGCTGGCGCAGCAGCGGCGGCAGCTGCTCCGTAAAATCGTGAAACGCCAGCATGGCTTGGTCGCTGGGCGTGAGGTAAAAGTACAGGCCCACCCGCACGCCTTCGCCCACAAACACGCTGGGCCGGTCGGCCACCACGGCCAGGAAAGCCCGGTCGGGCAGCTCCTGATAAAGCGCCGGCTTGGGCTTGCCAAACAGTTTATCCAGGTCGCCCACGGCTTGCAGGGGCGCCGTGGGGCTGGCTGGCTTGGTGAGGGCAGCGGAACCGGGCGCCGCGGAGGGGCTGGGCGCTGGCGGCGCAGGAACCGGACCCACCCGCACCACCGCGGCGGGGCTGCGCAGCAACACCCCGTTCACGGTCAGTTGAAAAGGCTTGATGGTGTACTCGCCCTCGCCGTAGGGCACGTAGCGCTGGGTGATGGTGAGGTCGGTGAAGCGGCGGCCTTGCACGATGCGCGTGGTGGTGGTGCTCGTCTTGCCGCTTTTCTTGAAACCTTCCAGCTCCGGAAACTCAGAATACCGGCCCAGGACCCCGCCACGCAGCCGAAAGCCCAGCGTGAATACCCCCGTGACCGGCAGCGCGGCCGGCCCGGGCACCAAAGCCACGTCGGCCGGCAGGGTGACGCCGGGTTTGGGCTGCGCCGCCGGCGCCGGCTGCTGGGCCCCCGCCAGGCCCGCGCTCAACCACATCCACACCACCATCCACCCAATTGGTCTTCCCATAATCATCGGCTGATTAGCGCACCCCAAAAGTAGCTTCAAACGCCGGAATCCGCTTATTGACGAGAAGTACAATTGCCGGACGCCACGGCCGCGCTTGGAGAAAAAGCAAAAAAAATTCACACAATCAATCCTCTTCACCCCGTATTGCCGTATCTGCCCTCACAAGAGCATTACTGTTGAGTTTTTCCTCCCAAAAACGAGTAATAAGCATCGTTCAAAATTTTATTGCCTTTTCTTAGCCAAATTCAATTTTTCACCCAACCATCCTACGCACATGTCTGACAACATTCAGCCCCGCGGCTCCGACGATACCACGTTCGCTCAGCCGCTGTACACGCCCATCAAGCGCCGCTCTTTCTTCATGTACGCCGGTGCCACGGCCGGAGCTTCCGCTCTGCTGCTGGCCGGTTGCGATGACGACACCGAGGACCTGCAAATGAATGCCAACACGGTGGACGTGGGCAAGAGTGACATAGGTGTGCTCAACTACGCCTATGCTCTCGAGCAATTAGAAGCCGGTTTCTACACCGCCCTTCGCGATGGCACCTACTATAAGGGTTTGGGAGCTGCTACCGCCGAGAAGCAAATCCTCGACGACCTGTACTACCACGAGGTGATTCACCGCGAGTTTTTCAAGGCCGCGCTGGGCACCAACGCCATCAAGTCGCTGACTCCGAATTTTTCGGCCATCAATTTTAACGACCGCACCAGCGTGCTGGGCACCGCCAAAGCGTTCGAAGACCTCGGCGTTTCGGCCTACAACGGCGCCGGTCAGTACATCACCTCGCCGCTGTACCTCACGCTGGCCGGCAAAATTGTGTCGGTGGAAGCCCGTCACGCCGCCATCATCCGCGACTTGAGTATGGAAGGCAGCTTTGCCGCCAACGACGTGGTAACCATCACCACGGCCAACACCAGCGGCGTGACCACCAACAACGCCCCCGCCAACTCCAGCTTGGAGCGCTCGAAGTCGCCTGCCGAAGTGGTGGCCGTTGCCAACATGTTCTTGGCCGATGGCTCCAAGCTCAACGTTTCGGGCCTCGTTTAGTCTGTCCCTTTCCTTTTTCTAATTCTGTCTTTTCTTCATCATGAATATTTTTCAAATCATCTCGGAAATCGAGAAAGTGGACCCGGAAGTATACGACCGTCTCGACTCGCGTCGTAGCATCTTCAAGCACATGACCGGCCTGGGCCAGAAGTTGACCGCCGCTGCTGTGCCGCTGGCTGTGGGCGCCATTTTCAATAAAGCCTACGCGCAAACTCCGGTGGGCGCTGGTGTAGACGACGTGCTCAATTTCGCATTGAGCTTGGAGTACTTGGAAAGCTATTTTTATCAAGCCGGGCAAGGCAATGCCGCCCTGCAACTCGGTTTCAGCGCAACCAACAAGGCTGCGCTAGACCTTATCCGTACCGACGAAGCTAACCACGTTACTTTTCTTCGTTCTGTACTAGGCACTAAT
>DASVTG010000363.1:0-12310 GCA_036387695.1 Hymenobacter sp.
CTTGCACGAAGCCGCCCAGCGTGCCGTAGGTGTAGTCGTTCTGCAGGAGCGTCCGGCTCTCGGCGGCGATGGGCTGGAAGTCCTCGCCCAGTACGTTGAGGCCGCCCACCAGGGTGTGCGGGCCGTAGCGGTGCAGGTAGCTCACCTCGGAGTAGTACGACAGCTGCCGGGCCGCGTAGCCCACGGTGTTGGTGTTCACGCCGCGCCGAAACCAGCTGGCGGTGGCCTTGGCCGTGAGGCTGCCGCCGGCCACGCTGTCCTGGGTGTAGATGAGGTCGGCGGAGTGGCGCTGGGTGCGGTTGGTGACGAAGAACAGGTCGTTGGAACCAGCGGCTTTGTCCTGCACCACGCGGGCATCGCCGCCCTGCCGGTCTTCCACGGTGCCGGTGTAGCCCAGGGCCAGCTGGCCGTTTTTGGGGTAATAAAACAGGCGCGGGTGCACCGTAAAGTTGCGCAGCCGGGGCACGTCCACGAAGCCGTCGCCGTCCACGTCGGTCCCCTGCTGGCGGGTGCCACCCAGAAACAGCGTGTAGCCCACCCGCTGGTTGCGCCCGCTGGCAAAGCCGTTAAGGTCGCTTTCCTTGAGCGTGGACTGGTTGGCGGTGATGGTGAGCTGCGGGTCGTTCAGCACCGGCGACTTGCTCACTAGGTTCACGAGGCCGGCAATGGCGCCGCCGCCGTAGAGCGTGGAGCTGGAGCCTTTGATGAGCTCAATCTGGCGCAGGTCGAGCGGCGGAATCTGCAGGATGCCGAAGGAGCCGGAGTAGCCGCCGAGCAGCGGCAGGCCGTCGCGCAGTATCTGGGAGTAGCGCCCCGGCAGGCCCTGAATGCGCAGGTCGGCGTTGCCGGTGGTGGGCGAGGTGGGCTGAATCTGAGTGCCGGCCAAGTCGCCGAGCAGCGAGGCGATGTTGCCGGGCTTGATGCCGTTTTCCTCCACCAGCTCCTCCTCCCCTATCACCTCCACGCGGGAGGGCAGGTCCTCGATGCGCGAATTGGTGCGGGTGGCGGTCACCACCACTTCTTCCTCGATTTCCTGGGTGCTGGGCGCCAGGGCCAACGCAAGCGGCGCTGCTCCGGTGGGAGCCAACACGAAGCGTGGCCGGTAGCCCAGGGCCTCGATGCGCAGGCGGGTGCCGGCAGCCGGCGCGGGCGTGAGGGTGGCCCGGCCGTTCACGTCGGTAGCGGCGCCCACGCCGGTGCCCGGCACGCTCACGCTGGCCCCGGTGATGGGCGACTGCGTGAGAGAATCGCGCAGGGCAACGGTGAGCGACTGGGCCTGGCTACCCAAGGGCAGTAGAAAAGCGAGGATGGCCAATAGCAGCCAGACGCGCAGCGGGCTGCCGGGGAATGAGGTAAACCAGTAGGTCATGGAGGAGCTTAACTCGTGGAAAGGCGGTGTACGCGGAAGAAGCCATTGCGGGCAAATATCCCGAAATAACGGTGAGACGCGCATGAAGCTGGGGGCTCTCATTCAGCTCGCCTGCTCGCGTATTGGTGAATGGCTATTGCGGCGGGCTCGTTGTCTTGTCGATGTAACCGGTTCCTTCTAGCTGCTGCACGAGGCCGGGTAAATGCATTACATTCAGCTTATGGTCCTTTTCTCGCAGCCATTGTAATAAGGATGACAGCGCGCAGCGAACCATGCTCAACAAAACGGCCGGGATGCCGTTGTGCTTGATATCATTAGCTGAACCACAGCGTCGCTGTTGCGCAAGCCCCCTGCATTGCCGCCACCAACCGCCTGATTACTAACAGTCCGGTCATTACCTTTCGATAATGCAGCCCTTCGCTAACCGTGTAGCAAAGCACCTGCGGCTGTACGCCGCCTGGGACGATGCGGCGCTGCTGGAAGGACTGCGCCAGGGCGACGAGCGCGCCTTCGAGGAAATCTATCGGCGCCACGGCTTTGCCCTGCTGGAGCTGGCTTACCGCAAAACGAACTCCCGCGAAGCCGCTGAGGAAATCGTGCAGGATTTGTTCACCACCCTCTGGCACAAGCGCGCGGAGGTCGAGATTCAAAAGCTGAAAGAATACCTGGGCTCGGCGGTGCGCTACCGCGTCATCAACCTGTTTAAAAACAGGTCCCTCCACGCCGGCTACGTCGCCCTCTCGCGCACTGTGGCCAGCGAGGCCGACTACCGCACCGAGCAAGCCCTGGCTGCCGCCGACCTTTCCCTGGCCCTGAGCTCGGGCCTGGCCCACATGCCCAACCACACCCGCGAGGTCTTTCAACTGAGCCGCATGGAGCACCAATCGGTACCGGAAATTGCCGTGCGGCTGAAGCTCTCGCCCAAAACCGTGGAGTACCACCTGACCCGCGCCTTGAAGCTGCTGCGCGTTTCGTTGAAGGATTTTCTGGTGCCACTGGTGCTGTTGTTTTTGACGTAAAAACTTGTCGAGGAAGCTTTCCCGCAGTGGGCGCAGGGGCTTGCGCAGTGTCCTTGCTTATTCAACACTGCGCCCACTGCGCAAGCCCCTGCGCTCACTGCGGGAAACAATGCCTTGCGCAATCCAGCCGGTACTCCGGCCGGCAGATATTATTTTGCAAGCGAGACCAGGGGTCAAGAGGGGGTTGAGTGACTAGTAAGACAGAACCCCTAGCCTGGCTTTGTACATGGACCAATCAGCATTTCGCGCGCTGCTGCACCGCTACCAGCAAGGCGAATGCACACCCGCCGAAAAGCAGCGTGTGGAAGACTGGTACAGCAGCCTGGGTGCCGAGCAGAAACTCGACCTCGACCCCACAGAGCGCAACGAGCTGGTGAACTCCGTTTGGCAACGCATCAGCGAGCAAACCAGCACTTTGCCTGATGCTTCGGGTTGGGCTCAGGCACCCGCGAGCGGCCAGGGCTGGGCTGCTGCGTCCGTGCGCTGGGCGGCGGTAGCACTCTTGGCCCTGGGCACTGGCGCGGTGGGTACCTACTTGGGCTGGACGCCCGCCAAAAAAGAAGCCCAAGCGGCCGCTGTACCTGCCGCCGCCAACACTGCGGGCTGGCTGGTGTATGCCAACACGTCCACCCACGATGCCCGGGTGGCCTTGCCCGACGGCAGCTCCATTGCGCTGGCACCGGCCAGCTCGCTCAAGTACCCGCGCAGTTTTACGGGCAGCCTGCGCATCGTTTACTTGACTGGGGCTGCCTTCTTCGACGTTTTTCACGACGCGAAGCATCCATTCTTGGTTTACACGGATAAGGTGGTGACCAAGGTGCTTGGCACCAGCTTTCGGGTGGAGGCCTACGCGGGCCAGGCCGAAGCGCAGGTGCAAGTGAAAACGGGCCGGGTGCAGGTGACGCCGCGGGGTGACGCAGCCGGCGGCAGCGCCAGCGTGCTCGTGCTGCCCAACCAGCAAGCCGTGTACTCCGCCACCCGGCAGCAGTTGCGGCGCGAGGTGGTGGCCCAGCCGGCGCTGCTCAAGCCGCAATCCTTCGTGTTCGACGACCGGCCGGTGGCGGAAGTGCTCACCGCCCTGGAAAAAGCCTACGGCGTGGCCATTGTGTACGACGCCGCGGCCGTGCGCAACTGCACGCTCAACCTGGGGCTGGCCGACGAGCCGCTGTTTGCCAAGCTGGACATCATCTGCGAAACGCTGGGCGCTTCCTACGAAAAGGCCGACGGCCGCATTCTATTCCACAGCCAGCCCTGTCAAGCCGAATAACCTATGTGCCCCTCACCTTCCCTTGCCCGTGAAATAATTTCCACAATCGATTCCGGATTTGTCCGAGTGGCTCCGCAGCGTCATTTAGAGCAGTTTCCCGGCCCGTGGTGCAGAGTTAAAAGGTGATAGTTAAAAGTTAATTTTTTGATTATTATTTTTTTAACTTTTAACTCTCACCTTTTAACTCCTAAAGGGCCCACCGATTCGAAAATCACCCTAGCGCATTTAGAACTCTGAATCGCCGAATTATCCCACCTCACCATCCCACCATTTTCTTATGAAGCCTTCCTTACAATTCCCACCACTTCTGTTGCGCCTCAAGCGGCTGGCGGTACTGCCCGGCCTGCTGTGGTGCCTGCTCTCGGGCATGAGCGCGGCGCACGCCTCCGAGGCCCAGCCCATCCTGGAGCAGCCCATCACGCTGCAAGTGAAAGAGGAGCGCATGGCCGCCGTGCTCAGCAAGATTGAAGCACAGGCCAAGGTGCGCTTTCAGTACAGCCGCCAGCTCATCGGCGCCAGCCGCCGCGTGTCGATTAACGCCGTGGGCCAGCCCCTGGCGCAACTGCTAAACCAACTGCTGGAGCCGCTGCAAGTCAGCTACAAGCTGGTGAACGACGGCATTATCCTGCGGCCAGCCACGGTGTTGGGCACCACCGCAGCGCCGGCGGCCGACGTGCCCGTGACCGGCCAGGTGGTGGACGAGAAAGGCGCGGGCCTGCCCGGCGTCAACGTCATCATCAAAGGCGGCACCAACGGCACCCAGACCGACATGGACGGCAAGTTCACGCTGAGCGTGCCGGAAGGCTCCACGCTGGTGTTTTCCTTCGTGGGCTACACGGCCCAGGAAGTGGTGGTGGGCACCCAAACCACCATTAACGTAGCGCTGGCGCCCGACGCCAAAGCCCTGAGCGAAGTGGTGGTGGTAGGCTACGGCACCCAGCGCCGGCAGGACCTAACCGGGGCCGTGGCGCGCGTGGATGGCGCTGAAATCGTGAACCAGCCCGTGCAAACGCCTACCCAGGCCCTGCAGGGCAAGGTGGCCGGCGTGCAAATCATCAGCGACGGCACGCCGAACTCGCAGCCCAAGGTGCGCATCCGCGGCACGGGCACGCTGCTGGGCGGCGCCGAGCCGCTGTACGTGGTGGACGGCGTGCAAACCACCGACATCCGCAACCTGAGCAACGCCGACATTGCGAGCATCGACGTGCTGAAAGACGCTTCGGCGGCGGCCATCTATGGCGTGCGCGGGGCCAACGGCGTGATTATCGTGACCACGAAAAAGGGCGCGTTGGGCAAGCCCGTGCTGGCCTACAGCGGCACGGTGGGCTTCAAGGAAGCGGCCAACGTGGTGGAAATGGCCGACGCCGGGCAGTACACCAACTACATCAAAGACATTGCCCCCACCACGGTGCTGCCGGCCTCCTCGGGCTCAACGGACTGGTACAACGAGTTGCTGAAGCGCGGCACCTTCCAGAACCACAACCTGGCCGTGTCGGGCGCTACCGAAAACGTGCGCTACTACTTTTCCGGCAACCTGCTGCAGGACGACGGCACCATCATCAACAACAAGTTTCAGCGCCTGACCGTGCGCTCGAACACCTCGTTCAGCTTGTCAGACAAGGTCACGATTAGCTCGCAGGCCTCGTTCAGCCACGCCGATACGCGCATTGTGAACCTCAACACGGCCTACAACAACGCCTACCGGGCGGCACCCATCATTCCGTCCAAACAAGGCGGGCGCTACGGCAACACTTCGGCGTTTGGCAACGTGGGCAACCCGGTACTGGACATCGAGAAAAACGACAACAAGTCCCTGGACAACCGCTTGCAGGGCAACATCGCCCTCGACCTGCGACCCATCGAAGGCCTGACGCTGCGCTCGGCCTTCAACGTGGACCTGGAGTCCAACAACAACCGCACCTACGACTACCAATTTCGCAACGACGAGAGCACCTTCCTGGTGGCCGGCGGCAACCAGCGCCTCGACCGCAGCAACCTGGGCGTGACCCAGACCAACCGCTACCGCTACTTGTGGGAAAACACGGCTACTTATCAGCGCACCTTCGCCGAGAAGCACAGCCTGACGCTGTTGGCCGGCACCGTGGTGGAAGAAGGCCAGACCACGCCGCTCTCGGGCTCGCGCAAGGACGTGCCCGCCGACCCCAGCCAGTGGTACCTGAACACCGGCGACCCCACCACGGCCGTGAACAACAACGTGGACCCCGACGACCCCGCCCCCGGCCTGCCGGCCAAAGACCGCCGCATCTCCTTTCTGGGCCGCATCAACTACGCCTTCAACAACCGCTACCTGCTCACCACCAACCTGCGCCACGACGCCACCTCGCGCTTCAACCGCGACCGGCGCAACGGCCTGTTCCCCTCGCTGGGCCTGGGCTGGGTGGTGTCGGAAGAAAACTTTTTGAAAGACGTATCGGGCCTGAGCTTCCTGAAACTGCGGGCCAGCTACGGCCAGCTCGGCAACGACCAGATTCCGGTGAACTCCAACGTGGTGACGGCCAACTCCGGCATCCCCTACGTGTTCAACGGCAACACCGTGCTGGGCGCCACCATCACCGAAATCAAGGACACCGACGTGCGCTGGGAAACCACCACGGAGTACGACGCGGCCATTGAATTCGGCTTCCTGGACAACCGCCTCACCGGTGAGGTGACGTACTACGACAAGCGCACCAGCAACGCCCTGATTCCCATCAACGTGGCGGGCATTTTGGGCGACCCCAACAACCAGCTCATCACCAACGCGGCCGACATCACCAACCGCGGCGTGGAAGCGGCCCTGAACTGGCGCGCCGCCATCGGCGAAAGCCCCGACTGGAGCTACAACATCGGCGCCAACGTGACCTTCAACAACAACCGCATTGCCAACCTCAACGGCGGCCAGGCCCTGATTGCGGGCTATAACGGCGTCACCAAGTCGGACAACGGCCAGGCCGCCGGCAGCTTCTTTCTGCTCGACGCCATCGGCGTGTACCAGAGCGCTGACGAAATTGCCGCCTCGCCCAAGTCCTCTTTCAACCCCCAGGTGGGCGACCTGAAGTACGCCGACTCCAACGGCGACGGCACCGTGGACCTGCTCGACCGCCGCTACTACGGCTCGTACCAGCCCCCGATTTACTTCGGCATCAACGGCGGGGTAAACTTCCGCAACGTGGACCTGTCGTTCGTCTTCTCGGGCAACCTGAAGAACGAGGTGTACAACGCCAAAAAGCAGGCCCGCAGCAGCAACCTCAACAACGTGGAAGCCAGCTTCGCCAATGACCGGTGGACGGCCGCCAACCCCTCCAACACCGACCCCAAGGCCCTCACCGAAAACATGCAGAACTCGACCTACTTCCTGGAGTCGGGCGACTACCTGCGCCTCACCAACCTGGTGCTGGGCTACACCCTGCCGGGCAGCCTGCTGGAGCGGGCCCACCTGGGCTCGGTACGCATTTTCGCCTCCGCCCAAAACGTGTTTACGGTCACCAACTACACCGGCTTTACCCCGGAGCTGGCCGGCGGCCCCCTGGATTCGGGCATCGAGCTGAACACCTACCCCACCAGCCGCACCGCCACCTTGGGGCTGAACGTCACCTTTAAATAACCCACCCGATGAACCCGATATTCTCCGCCATTCCCCGCCGCGCCGGCACGGCCGCGCTGGCCCTGTCGCTGGCTCTGGTCAGCGGCTGCAAAGATTTTCTCGACGTGCCGCCCCAGGGCCAGCTCAGCGAAGACGCCATCCGTACCGACCCCGCCGCGGCCCAGAAGCTGGTTGACGGCGTGTACAATTCGCTTTACCTCGGCGGCTTCGGCCCCGACACCCAGGGCCTGCAGTTCGTCATCCTCACCGACATCGCCTCCGACGACGCCGACAAGGGCAGCTCGCCCAACGACTACCTGGCCGACGCCGGCGGCGTGGACGCCTTCACGCTGAACTCCACCAACGGCAACATCAACAACGTCTGGAACGGCTACTACCAGGGCATTTCACGGGCCAACCAGGCGCTGGACAAAATCCCGCTGAGCCCGGCGTCCGAGACGGTGAAAAACCGCTTGCTGGGCGAGGTACGTTTCCTGCGCGGCTACTTCTACTTCAACCTGGTGCGCCTGTTCGGCGGCGTGCCCAAACTCGACCGCGTGCCACTAGCCTCGGAACTCAACAGCCCCGAGTTTCAAACGCGGGCCTCGGCGGCCGACATCTACACCTTCCTCATCGCCGACCTGCAGTTTGCCGTGGACAACCTGCCCTTGAAAGGCGCCACCGAAACCGGCCGCGCCACCAAAGCCGCCGCCCAAGGCATGCTGGCCAAGGTGTACCTCTACCAGAAAAACTACCAGCAAGCCTTTGCGCTGAGCAACGAAATCGTGACCGGCCGGTCGGGCGCCTACTCGCTCCTTCAGAACTACGCCGAAATCTGGCGCACGACCGGCGCCAACAGCAGCGAGTCAATTTTTGAGGTGCAAACCGGCGTGAACGCGGCCTGCAACAACTCGGCCATCAACCTGTACTCCGTGAGCCAGGGCCCGCGCTCGGGCGGCAAAGGCGGCTGGGCCGACTTGGGCTTCGGCTTCAACGTCCCCACTCAGCAGCTGGTGGACGCTTACGAGCCCAACGACGTGCGCCGGGCCGGCACCATCATCTTCATCCAGCCCACTGCTCCGGCCGGGCAGCGCTCCACCGGCACGGTGCTCTGGGACGGTTTCCGCATCCCCAGCAAAGACTCGGTGGAGAACCCGCGCTACAGCTACAAGGCCTACCACAGCCGCACCCGCGAGCCCAACTGCGGCAACAACGACTACCTGCCGAAGAACGTCCGCATCCTGCGCTACGGCGAAGTGCTGCTCATCCACGCCGAAGCCGCCCTGCAAACCGGCAACGCCGGCGCTGCCCTCACCGACCTGACCGCCGTGCGCACCCGCGCCGGCCTGGCCGCCAAGCCCGCCACGCTGGAAAACATCTGGCAGGAGCGCCGGGTAGAGCTGGCCCTGGAACACGACCGTTTCTTCGACCTCGTGCGCCAGGAAAGCGTGCAACCGGGCCGCATCGTGCCCATTTTTGCCGCCCAGGGCAAGACTTTTGTGAAAGGAAAGAACGAACTGTTTCCCATTCCGCAGCCCCAAATTGACCTCAGCGGCGGGCGTTTGACGCAGAACCCCGGGTATTGATTTCCTGCCGGTCGTCTCACCCCCAGCCCCTCTCCGGTGGAGAGGGAAGCTGGTTTTTAGTTTTTTCCTAGCTTTTAATTTATTGGCTGTTTAGCCCCCGTTAGTTTTAGTTAGATTAAAAGCTAAAGACTAGCTCCCCCTCTCCACCCGAGAGGGGGCTGGGGGGTGAGGCGCTCGTATGCCATGAATCCCAAACTTCTTAGCCTTTTCCTGTTGCTCCTGCTGCCCGGCTTCCTCCAGGCCCAGCAAAAGCCCGCACCCAAAAAAGTCCTTACGGCCGCTTTCGACCCCAAAAAGCGGCCTCGCAACCTCACCGATGAGCAGCTGCTGGACCTGGTGCAGAAGCAGACGTTTCGCTATTTCTGGGACTTTGGCCACCCGGTGTCGGGCATGGCGCGCGAGCGCAGCAACGTGGCCTACGACTACGGCAACGAAGTGGTGACCACCGGCGGCACGGGCTTCGGCATCATGGCCATCGTCGTGGCGGCCGACCGCAAGTGGATAACCCGCGAGCAAGCCGCCACGCGCATCTACAAAATCGTGCGGTTTTTGGAGAAAGCAGACTCGTTCTACGGCGTGTTTCCGCACTGGATGAACGGCGCCACGGGCAAGGTCATCAAGTTTGGGGCGAAGGATGATGGCGGCGACATCGTGGAAACTTCCTTCCTGATGGAAGGCCTGATTTGCGCCCGCCAGTACTTCACCGGCGCCACGCCCATGGAGCGCGACGTGCGCAACCACATCCAGTGGATGTGGGAAAACGTGGAGTGGAACTGGCAAACCCAGGGCGGCCAAAACGTGCTCTACTGGCACTGGAGCCCCAACAACGGCTGGAGCATGAACCACCAGATTCACGGCTTCAACGAGTGCCTCATCACCTACGTGCTGGCTGCTGCCTCCCCCAAATACGCCATCGAGAAGCCGGTGTACGACCAGGGCTGGGCCGTGGGGCCGGAGTTTAAGAACGGCAGGGAATACTACGGCCTCAAGCTGCCGCTGGGGCCGGACATGGGCGGGCCGTTGTTTTTCACGCACTACACGTTCCTGGGCCTCAACCCCCACGGCCTCAAGGACCAGTACGCCGACTACTGGCAGCAAAACCAGAACCACACCCTCATCAACTACCAGTACTGCGTCGAGAACCCCAAGAAGTTCAAGGGCTACGGCCCCAACACCTGGGGCCTCACCGCCTCGGACAGCTACCAGGGCTACGTGGCCCACAACCCCAAGGAGGACGTGGGCGTGATTTCGCCCACCGCCGCGCTTTCGGCCTTCCCCTATACGCCCGAGCAGTCCATGCGCGCCCTGAAACATTTTTATTTCGACCTGGGCGACAAAATCTGGGGCGAATACGGCTTCGTGGACGCCTTCAGCGAGCAGCACAATTGGGCCGCCAAGTCCTACCTGGCCATCGACCAAGGGCCCATCGTGGGCATGATAGAGAACCACCGCTCGGGCCTGCTCTGGAAATTGTTCATGAGTTCGCCCGACGTGCAGCGCGGCCTGACCAAGCTGGGCTTCGAGAGCTCCCAGATTAAGAAATGATTCCGGCGTGGATATAAAAGCTTATCAAGCATTTTTGTCGTACCTAATCGTTGCCATCTGGATTTGGTACCACAACCGCTCTGCTAAGGCCCTTATGAAATACGCTTTCCCCCCGACACGCTTGTTTGCCTTTTTCTGCTTCTTGTGCCTTGTGGCTTTTTTGAGCCTGCCCGCCACGGCGCAGGTGAAAAAGAAGCGGGCGCCGCGCCCGTCCAAAACGCCGGCTGCCGCCGTGGCCAAGCCGGCCGGCGCGGCCAGCGACCGCCGCACCTACTGCAACCCGCTGAACCTGGACTACGGCTACACGCCCAACCCCGACTACGCCACCGCCGGCCGGCACCGCGCCACCGCCGACCCGGTCATCGCCCTGTTCAAAGACGACTACTACCTGTTTTCGACCAACCAGCGGGGCTACTGGTGGAGCCACGACCTGGCGAAGTGGACGTTTGTGGCGCGCTCGTTTCTCAAGCCCGGCACCCCCTCGCCCGACGACCTGACGGCGCCGGCCGTGTTCGTGCTCGGCGACACGCTGGTGGTGTACGGCTCCACCCGCGAGAAGAACTTCCCCATTTGGATGAGCACCAACCCCAAAGCCGGCTCTTCGTGGCAGGAACGCATCACCGCCTTCCAGATTGCCGCCTGGGACCCCGCCTTTTTCGTGGATGAAAACGGCAAGCTGTTCCTCTACTGGGGCAACTCGAACAAGGAGCCGATATACGGCCAGCAAATCAACCGCAACACGTTCAAGCCCATGGGCCGGCGCAAGAAGCTCGTGGAACTGGACGACGAGCGGTTTGGCTGGCAGCGCTCGGGCGAATACGCGGACAACGCCGGCCCCGCCCCCTCTTTGGGCGGCCCCTGGATGACCAAGCACGCCGGCAAGTACTACCTGCAATACGGCGCGCCGGGCACCGAATTCAGCGGCTACGCCGACGGGGTGAGCGTGAGCAACAGCCCGCTCGGGTCGTTTCGGCCGCAGGGCCACAACCCGTTTTCCTACAAGCCGGGCGGCTTTGCGCGCGGCGCCGGGCACGGCAACACGTTTCAGGACCGGTGGGGCAGCTGGTGGCACACCGCCACCATGGTCGTGTCGGTGAAAAACAACTTCGAGCGCCGCCTCGGCCTCTGGCCCGCCAGCTTCGACCCGGCCGGGGTGCTGTTTGCCAACACCTCCTTCGGCGACTACCCGCACTACCTGCCCAGCGGCCTCACCGACTACGGGCAGAGCATGTTCACGGGCTGGATGCTGCTCAACTACAACAAGCCGGTGCAGGTGTCCTCCACGCTGGGCGCTTACGCGGCCAACAACGCGGTGGACGAGAACATCAAAACCTACTGGAGCGCGGCGTCGGGCCGGGCCGGCGAGTGGCTGCAAACCGACCTGGGCCGCCCCAGCACCGTGCACGCCGTGCAAATCAACTACGCCGACCAGGACGCCCTGCTGCTGGGCAAGCCCGCGGGCTCCTACCACCAGTACCGCCTCTACCACTCCCTGGACGGCAGAAACTGGAAGCTGCTCGTCGACAAAAACAAGAACACCACCGACGTGCCCCACGACTACGTGGAGCTGGCGGCCCCGGTCAGCGCCCGCTACCTCAAGCTGGAAAACCAACACGTGCCCACCGGCAAATTCGCCATCAGCGGCTTCCGGGTGTTTGGCCGGGGCGGCGGCGGCCCGCCCGAAAAAGTAAAATCCCTGGCCGTGCTGCGCACCAAAAAAGACAAGCGCACCGCCTGGTTGAAGTGGCCCGCCGTGGACGGCGCCTACGCCTACAACATCTACGCGGGCAACGAATTCGACAAGCTCTACACCTGCATCATGGTGCACGGGGCCAACGAGTACTATTTCAAAGGCATGGACAAAGACCAAACCTACTACTTCACCATCGAGGCCGTCAACGAAAACGGCGTTTCGCCCCGCACCATCGTGCAGGAGGCCCG
>DASVTG010000364.1:0-3502 GCA_036387695.1 Hymenobacter sp.
AGTTTGTGCCCGGGCGCCGCGACGGCCAGGTCACGGCCAGCTTGCTGACGGTGCCGGTGTTGTACACCTTTCAAACGCCCTACCAATCGCCCAACCGTTCAAACAACCGGAGCTACCCGGGGATGCGCCAGTGGAGGTGAGGCCCCACGGGCCCCGCTGCTCCCGCTGCTCTTTCGGAGTTGCACTCCGAAAGCCCGCCTGCCGGGGACTTTTAGTCCCCATCATCCAGCCGGACAACTGCCGCCGGCCCACCGACCTACAAGCGGAATATAATTTCGCAGCAGGCAAGCTTTCGGAGTGCAGCTCCGAAAGAGCAGCGCATCGCCATGTGGAGCAGCGCAACTCCGAAAGAGCGACGAGAGCGAAGCCCGCTTTCGCGCCGGCCTTACCTTTGGGGAGAAACAGCCTTTAATGCCCCGCGTTTTAGTTACCATGGACGAAGCCATCCTTGCCAAATACCAGCCCGTCATCGGCCTCGAAGTACACGCCCAATTGCTGACGCACAGCAAGATGTATTCTTCGGACGAAAACGAATACGGCGTTGCCCCCAACACCAACCTGTCGGTCATCACCCTCGGCCACCCCGGCACCTTGCCCAAGGTGAACCGCACGGCCGTGGAGTTTGCCATGAAAATGGGCCTGGCCACCAACTGCCAGATTCGGCGCGACAACCTGTTTGCCCGCAAAAACTACTTTTACCCCGACCTGCCCAAGGGCTACCAGATTACCCAGGACAAAACCCCCATCTGCTACGACGGGCACGTGGACGTGCGCCTGGCCGACGGCAGCACCAAGAGCATCGGCGTCACCCGCATTCACATGGAGGAGGACGCGGGCAAATCGATGCACCTGGCCGGCGAAACCGAAACCCTGGTGGACCTTAACCGCGCCGGCGTGCCCTTGATTGAGATTGTGAGCGAGCCGGACATCCGCACCGGCGAAGAGGCCTATGCCTACCTCATCGAAATCAAGAAGCTGGTGGAGTACCTCGGCATCTGCGACGGCAACATGGAAGAAGGCTCGCTGCGCTGCGACGCCAACATTTCGGTGATGCTCAAGGGGGCCGATAAGTTCGGCATGAAGGTGGAAGTGAAGAACATGAACTCCTTCCGCAACGTGCAGCGCGCCATTGCTCACGAAATCGAGCGGCAGATTGCCATCATCGAGGCCGGCGAAGAGGTGGACAGCGAAACCCGCGGCTTCGACGCCGCCAGCGGCACCACCAACGGCCAGCGCAGCAAAGAAACCCTCAACGACTACCGCTACTTCCCCGAGCCTGACCTGCCGCCGCTGGTCATCTCGGACGAGTGGCTGCACCGGGTGGCCGCCGAACTGCCGGCCCTGCCGCAGCAGCTCTACTCGCGCTTTGTGGGCGAGCTGGGCCTGAGCGACTACGACGCCTCGGTGCTGATTGACCAGAAGGAAGTGGCCCTGTTCTTCGATGACTTGTCGCGCCTCACGCCCAACGCCAAAGCGGCCGCCAACTGGGTGATGGGCCCGGTGAAGTCCTACCTCAACGAGCGCGCCCTCACCATGGCCGACTTCCCGCTGGACCCGGCCCAGCTGGCCGGCATCATCGAGCTGATTGACGCGGGCAAGGTGAACTACTCCGTGGCCAGCAAGCAACTGTTCCCGCACCTGCTGGAGCATCCCACCGCCAACGCCACGGGCGCGGCCGAGAGCCTGGGCCTGCTCACCCAAGCCGACACCGGCGAGCTGGCCGGCCTGGTGGAGCAAGTGGTGGCCGGCAACCCCGCGAAAGTGGCGGAGTACCGGGCCGGCAAAAAGTCGCTCACCGGCATGTTTATGGGCGAACTCATGAAGCTGACCGGCGGCAAGGCCGACCCCAAGCTGGCCAACCAGCTGCTGCGCGCCGCCCTGGAAGGGTAGGGGCAATGAGCAATTAGCGATGAGCAATGAGCAATTTGCCGGGGGTTGAGTTGAACGACCACACCGCCAAAGCTCGTTAAGACTCACCGGCGGGTGTTGCCCGATTGCTGCTTGTTCATCATTAATTGCTCATTGTTGATTGCCCACTGCTCATTGACTAACATGCTCCTCCCCATGATAAAATCTGTTTTCCTGGCTGCCTCCGTGTTGGGCATGGCCAATGCTTGCCAAAACGCCGCCGCTGCCGATGGCTACGAAGTATCGGGCCAGTTTAAAAACGCGCCGGCGGGCACCGTGCTTCATCTTTCCGAGCTAAACTCGAATCAGTTTGTGGAGAAAGCCCAGGCCAAAACCGATGCGTCGGGCAATTTTGTTCTCAAAGGAGCTTCCGCCACGCCGGGCATCTACCAGTTGAAAGTGGACGAAGGCAACCAGGTGCTGCTGCTGCTTGACAACAAAACGCGCGTGCAGCTCAGCGGCGACGCCAAAAGCCTGTCCACGACCTACAGCGTGAAAGGCAGCCCCGACGCGGAAGTCCTGCGCCAGCTCACGCAGGTAATGGACGGCAGCAAGGCGCAGATGGAAGCCCTGGGCAAGCGCTACAACGCGGCGGGCCAAGCCGGCAAAACCGAAGAGATGAAATCCATTGAAAAGGAATTTTTCACCCTGCAAGGCCGCAACAACGCCAAGGTGAAGTCCTTGATTCGGCAGAACGCCAGCAAGGTGGTGGGCGGCTTTGCCGTGGGAGCTTTCCTGAGTCCGGAAGAGGATTTTCAGTTTGCCGATTCGGTGGCCGCAGTGCAGCGCAAAGCCAATCCTAATTCGCCGTTCACCAAGGAGCTGACGGCCCGCCTCGAGCCCATGCGGGCCACGGCCACGGGTGCCCAGGCGCCGGAAATCAACCTGACCACCCCCGAAGGCGGCAAGCTGGCGCTGAGCAGCCTGCGCGGCAAGTACGTGCTGCTGGACTTCTGGGCCAGCTGGTGCGGCCCCTGCCGCCAGGAAAATCCCAACGTGGTAAAGGCTTACAACCAGTTCAAGGACAAAGGATTCACCATCTATTCCGTGTCGCTGGACCAGGACAAAGGCAAGTGGCTCAAAGCCATTGAAGCCGACAAGCTCACCTGGCACCACGTGTCGGACCTGGCCGGCTGGAACAGCGCGGGCGGCGCGGCCTACAACGTGAAATCCATTCCGCAGTCGTTCCTGATTGACCCCAAAGGCAACATCATCGCCCGCAACCTGCGCGGCGAGGCACTGGCCGCCAAACTGGCCGAGGTGCTCAAAGTCCAATAAAGCCAGGTTTTCGGAAGAAAATAGGCGTCACTCTTCGCGCAGAACAACTGCTGTTGAAAGTAGCTTCGCCTGATAGGTTCGAAAAAAGAACGGTCATGCTGAGCAAAGTCGAAGCAGCTCTACTGCTGATGCAATGAGTTACTCTTGCAGTAGAGCTGCTTCGACTTTGCTCAGCATGACTGCCTCTGTGAGGGTACGCCCTAAATCGATTTTTAAAGCGGTTTCGAAGGGCAGTAGCGCGAACTTTGTAGTTCGCGTCCCCGAACGACACCCAAACCATTGTAACGGCGCGGGGAGGCGAACTACAAAGTTCGCG
>DASVTG010000365.1:0-9853 GCA_036387695.1 Hymenobacter sp.
ACTGGCCGCGGCGGCCGACGGCCAGTTCTTCCGGGCCACCGACGCGGGCGGCCTGCGCCAGGTGTTTGAGCAAATCAATCGGCTCGAAAAAAGCGAAATCAAGCAGCTGCGTTTCCGCAACACCAAAGATTTTTACCCGCCCTACCTCTGGCTGAGCATCGGCCTCTGGCTCTTTTGGTTGTTTCTGAAAAGCACTTTTATGAGCAACCCGCTTGAAGATTAAAAACAATGAACAATTATCAGTGAGCAATGAACAATGCCCTTTTAGCAAACCTTTGTGCCTGTTGATTGCTCATTGCTCACTGATAATTGTTCATTGCATCCATGTCCGTTGCCGAAAACATTCACCGCATCGAAGCCGAACTGGCCGGCACCCCGGCCCGCTTAGTGGTCGTCACCAAAACCCACCCGGTGGAGCGGCTGGAAGAGGCCTACGCCGCTGGGGCCCGCCTATTTGGCGAAAACCGGCCCCAGGAAATGGCGGCCAAGCAGCCGCAGCTGCCCGCCGATGTGGAGTGGCACCTCATTGGCCAGCTGCAAACCAACAAGGTGAAGCTGCTGGCCCCGTTCGTGCACACGGTGCAAAGCATCGACAGCCTGAAACTGCTGAAGGAAATCGACAAGCACGCCGCCGCCAACGGGCGCGTAATCAACGGCCTGCTGCAATTTCACATCGCCCAGGAAGCGACCAAATCCGGCCTGGCGTTGGCCGAGGCGCAAGAGCTGCTGCGCTCCGCCGAGTACCAAAAGCTGCAAAACGTGCGCCTAACGGGCGTGATGGGCGTGGCCACGTTCACGTCCGATGAAGCCCAGCTGCGGGCCGAGTTTCAGCAGCTCCGCGGCTATTTTGAGCAGTTGAAAGCCGCGTATTTCGCGCAGGAGCCGGCGTTTTGCGAAATTTCCATGGGCATGAGCGGCGACTACCCGCTGGCCGTGGCCGAGGGCAGCACCTTGGTGCGGGTGGGCAGCGCCATTTTTGGCAGCCGCGGCTAGCTTGCCTCGTTCAGCTTGGGTAGGGGAAAGGGTGGGGCGCGGCGTTGGAAATTCTCCTATCTTCCGTCCTTCGTCTGCTGCCATTCCCACCATGCCCGTTACCTCGTCTCCGCTGCCCCCGCCGGCCATTCAGGCCAACCAGCACATTTACGACGACTATTTTCGGGAAGAATTCACCCAGACCCTGGACGAGAACATTCTGCAGCTGCTCGACCGGGTGTGGTTTCGCTCCGAGCTGGTGGGCTTCGAGAACTTCCCGCAGCGCAACAACCCCGACCGGCCCCTGATTTTTGCCAGCAACCACTCGGGCATGGCCTTTCCCTGGGACGCCATGGTGGCCCTCTCGCACCTGTGGCGCCACCTGCTCAAAACGCAAGGCTCGCTTCAGGATTTGCCCCGGCCGCTTTCGGCCCCGCTGCTCTCGCAAACGGCCCTGATGAACCCTTATTTGGTGAAGGAATTTTGGAAAAAATGCGGCTGCGTGGACGCCACGACGCTGAATTTTGAAACCATGATGTACTACCAGGACCACAACCTGATGCTGTACCCGGAAGGGGTGCCCGGCATCGGCAAGGGGTTCAACCGCAAGTACCAGCTGCAGCGGCTGGCCACCAGCATGGTGCGCCTCAGCCTGCAGCACGGCACCGACATCGTGCCCTTCTACACCATCAACGCCGAATACCTCAACCCCTACGCGTACTCCTGGGACGGCATCAACCGGCTAACCAAGAAAATCGGCATCCCGTTTTTGCCCCTTACGCTGCTGTTGCTGCTGGTTTTGGTGCAGCCGTGGGCCTTTTACCTGGCCTTCCCCGCCAAGCTCACCTTCGTGCTGGGCAGCCGCATCCGGCCCTCCGACCTCACCAGCAAAACCCCCGCCGAGCTGACCCGGGAAGACTACCTGGCGCTGTCCGAGCAAATCCGCCAGCAGATGCAAGGGGAAATGGACGCCGCCGTGGCCGCCCACGGCCAAAAGCCCTACCGCTGGGGCGAGCTCTGGCAGCGCATCAAGGAAAACCGGCGCTTCTTTCCGTTTTTCCTGCCCTTCGCCTGGCCGGCCGTGTTCACCGAGTTTGAGCGGCTTTACGTGAAAGAAGGCCGCCGCCATTTTCGGATGCAGCTCGACCGCCCCGGCGCCTGGCTGCGTATGCTGTGGCGCAACCCCATCACGCTGGCCTACTTCGTGCCCTTGCTCGGCTGGATTCCGTTGGCCATCAAAGGCTACCGGGGCAATAAGCTGGGTCAAAAACCGTAGTTACTGGTCTTAAATTATAAAAACTGTTTGTCATCCTGAGCGCAGCGAAGGACCTGCTCACGCCAAGCAGACTGGCGCAAACGTGAGCAGGTAGGTCCTTCGCTGCGCTCAGGATGACAAAGGCTTCACCCTCCCGCATTCATCCCACCCAATGCCCTCGTTTCAACACTTGCTGCTCAAGCAATTCCTCACGGCTGCGGCGGTGCCCCTGGCGCGTCGCAAGCCCAGCGTGGGGGCCATGCGCCTGGCCATGGAGGCCGGTTCCTTGTTCCAGTTCATGCCCTGGCGCGTGCATTTGGAAAGCCTGAAGCTGGACAACCGCTTGGAAGCCGAGTGGCTGCGGCCCCGCAACGCGCACCCCAGCCGCGTGTTGCTCTACCTGCACGGCGGTGGCTACGTGCTGGGGTCGCTCAACACCCACCGCAGCCTGGTGGGCAGCCTGGCCCAGCGCAGTGGCCTCAACGTGCTGACCATCAACTACCGCAAAGCGCCCGACCACCCGTTTCCCGCTGCGCTTGACGACGCCAAGCGCGCTTACCGCTGGCTGCTGCGCCACGGCCACCAGCCCCAGGACATTGTGGTGGCCGGCGACTCGGCCGGCGGCGGACTGGCGCTGGCTTTGCTGCTGGCCTTGCGCAATGCCGGGGAGCCGGCCCCCGCCGCCGGGGTAGGCCTCTCGCCCTGGACCGACCTCAACCTGCCCATTACGGCGCTGCGCCGCGTGGCCCGCGAGGAAGGCCTGCTGCTTGAGGCTTTGCAGATGCGCACCTGGGGCCCGCTTTACGCCCACAAAACGCCGCTCACGCACCCCATGCTTTCGCCCGCGCAGGCCGAACTGCACGGGTTGCCGCCGCTGCTTATCCAGGTTTCCACCGCCGAGGTGCTCTACGACGACGTGGTGAAGTTCGTCGACAAGGCCCGGCGCGCCGGCGTAACGGTCACCTTGCAGCCGTTTGAGGGCCTGGTGCATTGGTGGCACCTGTTTTGGCGGGTGGTGCCCGAAGCCCGGCAGGCACTCGACCAAGTGGCTGGCTTTCTGCAAAAGCTGTGGGCCAACCAAGCGTTGGAAAAGAAGCTGCCGCCGGCCAGCGAGCAACGACCCGTGCCCCGGCGCCGGGCCGCTTAGCCCGCAGGCATCGGACGCCTGCCATAAACAAATCAGTAAATTGAGCAAGCAGAAAAATATATGCTCAAATCGATGACTTTAAGCTACTTTTCAAAAAAAGCGGCGTACACTGCTCCACTATGTTGCGGTGTGTTCGTAGGTTTGCACTAAACTAGTCGGCTTGCATACTAAATTTGTACAGCAACGGCTTTCGTTTCAACTACTTCCCTTTTTATTTTTCACCCCCAACCCGTTTCCTTACCATGGAAGATTTGTTCAAGAAGTTCGTAAATGCCGGCGTTGGCTACATTGCGCAAGGTAGCAAGTCGGTGCAAAGCACCATCGAGAAGTTGGTGAAAGACAACAAGATGACCCAGGAAGAGGGCAAGAAAATTGTTGACGAGCTGATGAAGAGCGGCGAAAGCAAGCGCGCCGAGCTCGAAAAGCAGTTTCAGGGCCTCACCGAGCGCGTGAAGAGCACCGTGGGCCTGGGCGATGCCAAGGCCAAGGCCAAGCCTGCGGCCAAGAAACCCGCCGCCAAACCGTCGGCCAAGCCCGCCAGCAGCGCCACGGCCAAAGCCGCCGGCGCCACCAAAAAAGCGGCTGACACCGTGAGCGCTGCCGCCGGTTCGGCCCAGAAGTCGGCCGCTGCCAAAGCTGGCGCCGCCAAGAAACCCGCTGCCAAAAAGCCCGCCGCAGCTCCTTCCGCCAACGGCGAAGGCCAGGCATAAGCCAACCCGATTTTTGCTTCAAAAGCCCCGTTTGCGTTTCGTGAACGGGGCTTTTTAGCGAATAAATTTCAGCAAACGCCGGGGGCTTGCCGTTGCAATCCGGCCAAAATCTGCGAAATCAGATTAATCTGCGTAAATCTGCGGTCCGATGTTCAAAAACACAATTTCCAACCTGGCCCGCATTCGGCAAGTGGCCGAGGTATTGCTGCGCTACGGCTTCGAGGACGTGGTGACGACCACCCCGCTGCGCCGGCTGGTGAGCCAAGCCCGGCGGCTGAACTGGCAGCGCGCCGACCGGCAAGTGTTCGAAACCACGCGCTGGGAACGGGTGCGCCTGATAATTGAGGAGCTGGGCCCCACGTTCATCAAGCTGGCCCAGGCCATGAGCAACCGCGCCGACTTGCTGCCCCAGCCGCTGATTGACGAGTTTGAGAAGCTGCAAAGCAACGTGCCGCCCTTCGACACGGCCATTGCCCGGCAGATAATCGAGGAGGAGCTGGGCCGGCCCATCATGGAGGTGTTCAGCGAGTTCGACGACACCACGCTGGGTTCGGCCAGCATTGGGCAGGTGCACCGGGCGCGGCTGCTCACCGGCGAGGAAGTGGTGGTGAAGGTGCAGCGCCCCGGCGTGCGCGAAAAGGTGCGCTCCGACCTGGCCTTGCTGCACGAGCTGGTGCGCCTGACGGCCGGCTTTTTGCAAAAACAAGGCCTTTCCAACCCGCAGGACATCGTGGATGCCTTCGAGCGGAGCATGAGCAAGGAGCTGGACTACACGGCCGAAGCGCGGTCGATGGAGCAATTCCGCAAGCTCTACGAGGCCTACACCACCTTCTACGTGCCCAAGCCGTTTCGGGAGCTGAGCACCTCGCGCATCCTGGTGATTGAGTTTGTGAGCGGCTGCAAAATCACCGACAAGGCGCAGCTGCTGGAGTGGGGCCTGAGCCCGGCCGCCGTGGCCGAAAACGGCATGGACATCTACCTGACCCAGATTTTTGAGTTTGGGGTGTTCCACGCCGACCCGCACCCCGGCAACGTGCTGGTGCAGCCCGACGGCACGGTGGTGCTCATCGACTTCGGCATGGTGGGCCGCCTCACCAAGCAGCAGAAGTACGCGTTTGCGGGCGTGTTCATTGGCATGGCGCGGCAGGACGCGCGCAGCATGGCGCTCAACTTCCGCCGGCTGGCCCTCACGGCCGAAATTCCGGACATGCGGGCTTTCGAGTCGGAATTGGCCCAGCTGATTGAGGACTTTGCCACGCTCGACGTGAAGGAGATGAGCATGAGCGACCTGGCGGATGCGCTTCAAACCGTTATTTACAATTACAAGCTGCAAGTGCCGGGGGCGGTGTTCCTCATCCTGCGGGCCCTGGTGATTTTGGAGGGCATCGGCAAAGTGCTGCACCCCAACTTCAACACCTTTGAGTTTGTGCGGCCCTACGGCGCCAAGATTATCCGGGAGCAATACTCGCGCGAGAACCTGCTCACGGAAGCCGAATACACCGGTACGCAGCTGCTGGCCCTGCTCCAAACCCTGCCGTCGGACGTGCGCCAAATTGTGCGCAAAATCAGCAAGGGCGAGTTGCGGCTCAAGTTTGAGTTGGTGGGCTACAACACCCTGCTGCGCAAGGCCGACCAACTGGTGAGCCGCACCATTCTGGCCCTGCTGAGCATGGGCGGCCTCATTTTCTCGGGGCTGTCGCTCCTGGGCCGCTACTCGCCCGACATGCCCTACCGGCGCGGCGTGCCCGAAATCACGTGGTGGAGCCTGGGCGCCACGGGCTTCCTGCTGCTGATACTGCTGCTGCTCGGTACCGGGCGCCGCGAAAAATAGCCCGGGCGCCTCTGAACGGAGAGCGGCAAGCGCATGAAATGGGCGAAACCGCCCGCCAAAACCACGCGCCGGGCGGCGAATGCAAAATCCCTTCGCCGGTTTTATTGTAGCACGTAAGTTGTTTATTTTCAAAGAATTGAATTGTTGCTAGGGCCGCGGTCAAAAGTCCTTGATTAACAAATCCTGCGTTGTGGTCCGTTTCGCCCGGCCGCTACCTTTCCGCTGCCTGTCGCTATTGGCGGGCGTATCTCACCGCGGAAAATGATGAATACCAGACTTGCCGTTCGCCACAGCTTTGCCTTGCTCATGGGCGCCCTTTTGATGCCCGGGTTGGCGCTGGGCCAACCCAAAACGGCAAACCGAAACAGCGAGCCGGCCACCAGTGCCGCCACCTACGACACGCAGAAACACCTAACGGTGGGCGTGACGAAGTTCGCCGAAGCCCGCGCCGTGCTCACCGGCTTCATTCAGCGCCGGGCCGTGCGCCTGCAGAAGCAAGAGGAAACCCCGGAACAGCTCATTGCCGAATTTGCCCTGGCCAGCCGGGACCTGGTGCCCCTCGACTCGCTGACGGCAACGCTGGGCTTCGTGCTCGAAAACAACCTGAACTCCCAGGACCTGGGCGGCCGGGTGGGGGAGCTGCGGGCCGACCAGCAGCGCGCCACCGCCCAGCTCGCCGACTTGCAGCAGCAGCAGGCCCAGCCCGGCCGCACCGTGGAAGAGCGCAACGCCCTGCGCAAGGACGCCGAACGCACCACCGAACGACTGGCCGACCTCAGCCAGCAGCTGGCCGGCATCGACGGCCACGCGGGCCAAGCCTACGTGACCCTGCGCCTCTACGACGAGGTGAGCTTTCCCACCGGCAACCGCCGCGTGAGCTTCGTGAACATGCCCGGTGTGGAATACGGCTACCTGCGCCTCGACAACCCCAAGGTGGGCCTCACCAGCCCGGCCTACCAAGGCTACTCCCTGAAATACCTGGTGACGCGGGGCAAAAGCTACTTCAATCTGGGCGTGTACAAGCCCGTGACAAACAATGCCGCCGAGGCAGAGTTCATCAACGAGTTGTTTGTCATCAACTTCGGCCAGGACTTTTACCCGCGCAATTTTGGCCGGGGCCGGCGGCGCTACTTCAACCTGTACACTTCCTACCAACTGGGCGGCTTCATCGTGAACCGCAACAGCGACAAAGGCAACGAATTCATTCCCAACCTCAACTTAGGACTGGGCCTGGAAATTCTGAAAACGCGCCACGTGCTGCTCGACACCAAAGCCAGCTACTTTGTGCCCCTCAACGACCGCAGCCGCGACCTGCGCGGGCTGCTGGGGCAGGTGGCGTTCAATTTTGTGTTCTAAGGCCCGCTCAGCGCCCTCGGCTCCCCGGCTGGGTGGTGCGGCATGGCGGCGGCCATTTTTGGACAGTCCCGGGCAATAAATTAAAGCAGAAACTTTGTTGCCGGGCGTGGTAAGCCCGACCTTTGCGGTTGTGGGACGAATTTCCGCCCGCCCGACCACATGTTTGCCTCGTTGCTGTCTCGTGTAATCCTAGCCGTTTTTGGTATTTTACTGGGAGCGGTGCCGCATACGTCGGTGGCCCAGACCGCGGGCAGTGGCCCGGTGGTGCTGCACGAGGCCAGCCTGCGCACCGACACCGCCACCTACCTGCTGAGCCGCAACACGGTGGCGCTGCAAGGGGTGCCCGCGCTGTATTTCTGGTTCCGGCGCGACGACGAAACCGCCGAACTCCGCCTCTACCCGGCCCACGCCGCCAGCACCAAGCCCCTGCGCCTGCGCCGCACCCCCGATTACCAGCAGCTTGACTCGCTGACCAAAGAAGCGGACGGCGGCTTTCGGACGCGCCTCAAATTTCAAAACCTGACCAGCAGTCGGTTTTTGCGCTTGGTGGTGGAACAGGCTTCGGACACGGCGGGGCGGCCGGTGCGCCAGCAGGTGGTGCCGCTGCTGCCGCTGGCCCGCACGTCGCTGGCGCTGCGCCTGACCGATAATGAGCTGTTTGTGGGCGAGGAAAAGGTGTTTGAGCTGACCAGCTCCAACGCCCGCAACGTGCACGTGACCGGTGAATGGGTCCGCGGGCCCGAGTTCGACTACCGCCTGGTGGCCGAGGCCAACGGCATGCTGCGCCTGCACGTGCTGCCCAACCAGCTGGGCACCCGCACCCTCGCGGTGAAGCTCCAAACCGAGCGGCCCACGCTGCTGCCCGCGGGCCGTCTGAGCTACCAGCTGCCGGTGCTGAAGCAGGAATTCAACGTGAAAGCCAGCCGCCTGCGCTTCCTTTCGCCCGACCAGCGCAGCGTGACCATGGACGACGTCAGCCGCCGCCGCGGCGTGGAACTCATCCTCGACAACGGCCGCAGCTTTGAGTTGCACCGCACCTACCGCATTGAGGAACAGGAAGAACCCGGCGGCGCGCTCATCGCCGAAATCTACACCCGGCAGTACTTGAGCAACGACCGGGTGCTGTGCTATTTCCGTCCCTACAACACGCACCGCCAAACCGCGGGCTACCTCTATATCAAGGACAACGACACGCCGCGCTACCTCACCAACCTCGACATCACGCCCCAAACCGTGATTCGCAACGTGCAGGTGCTGCACCGCGGCGGCGAGTGGACCTCTTCGCTTAGCGTGAGCCCGGGCGAGACCGTGGACGTGCGCCTGGAAGGGGAGGGCCTGCAAAAGGCGCGGGTATCGTTCGAGGACCTGCCCATCATCCCTTCTGATTCCTCGGTGCGCACCGATGCCCGCTTGGTGTACCGGGTGCAGATGCCGGTGGGCTTTGCCAAGCGCAAAAGCACCATTTACAACGCCGGGCAGCCAACGGGCCACGCCCTGAATGTGCGGGAGTTTCAACGGCCGCACCCGCTCGACTTCGTGTCGGTGGTGTACGGCGACGCGGCCCAGCCCGTCACGCGCCTCGGCGGGCCGGTGCTGTACGACGGCACCATCCGCGACGTGGTGTTTCAGTTCAACCCCAACGGCATCGACAAGGGCGAGCAGCTGTACGGCAAGCAGTTTCTGAGCTTCGAAGTGCGGACCCTCAACGCCAAAGGGGACCTGATTGAGCTGCGCAACGTCGACAACATCGTCATCTGCCCCGGCGACAACTCGCCCCGCGCCGCCTTCTACGCCGACAAGCAGTGCCGCACCGACCCGTTCAGCCTCAACTCGTTGCTGGGCCGCAAAACCTACGACTTGGACGAATGGAGCCGCATAGTGGTAACCGTGAAGCACCAAGCCAGCCAGTATTCAGAACCCGGCTACAGCCAAACGGTGGAACTGGTGCTCAAGCGCCGTTACAAGTTCGACATCGATGTGAGCTTTCCGGCCGGCTTGCTTACCCGCAAGGAAAAAGAAAGCAGCTTTAGCGACCTGGGCGGTATTTCGCTGGCTACGCTGGCGCAATTCAGCTTCTATAGCCCCAACAAAATCAACCGGCTTCGCCCCTACAAAATTGGCGCCGGCTTCGTGGCCCTCAACGCCTTCAACCTGGGCAGCAGCAGTGCCAACCGGGACCTCGGCGTCGTGATTTTGGGCTCGGTGTACCCCACGCGGCGCGAGGCCAAGTTTACCTTCCCGCTGTACCTGGGCGGCGGCTATTTGCTGGGCACCAGCCAGTGGTTTTTCATGCTTGGGCCGGGCATTGGGGTGCGGCTGTGAGCGCAAGGTCTCGCGAGGTTAAAACATAATGCCCGTATTGAATTGAAATAAGGTTGTTTGAGGGGATTTGTAAAGGCCTCTGTCTTTTTTGTCGGCATTGTTTTCAAGGCGGGTGTAGCGAAATTCGGCAGTGATTGTTGGCAACGCCGACAGTTTGATGCTAGTGCCGGCACCAGCAGCAAAGCCGGTGTGAAAACGTCCAATCGCAATGAGTTCGGCGGGGGTTTGAGCCAGCGGAAACGACGTAGTCGACGTGTTGT
>DASVTG010000366.1:0-4149 GCA_036387695.1 Hymenobacter sp.
CCAAAACGGGCCAGCTCGACGTGAACCAGCTGCTGCAGTTTGTGGCGCCGTCGTTCAACTCCAACCGCCAGACCGGGGCCGACGGCGCCGACCATGTGGACCCGGCTTCCCTCCGCGGCTTGGGGCCGGACCAAACCCTGGTGCTGGTGAACGGCAAGCGCTGGCATCAATCGGCGCTGGTGAACCTGTTTGGCAGCCGCGGCCGCGGCAACACCGGCACCGACCTGAACACGATTCCGGCCGCTTCCATCGAGCGGATTGAGATTCTGCGCGACGGCGCCTCGGCCCAGTACGGCTCCGATGCCATTGCGGGCGTCATCAACATCGTGCTTAAAACCAGCGTGAATGAGCTGACGGCCAACGTCAACTACGGCGCGTACGACGCCAAGTACCGCTTCGACGACAAGCGCTTCGACGGCGGCAACTTCAACGCCAACCTCAACTACGGCGTGGGAATTGGCGACGGCGGCTTTGTAAACGCCACGGTTGATTTCAACCAGCGCCAGCACACCCAGCGCGCCAACGTGCCCAACACCGAAGGCATTCAGCGCCGCGAGTACGGCGACCCCAAGGCCAGCAACACCTCGGCCTACCTCAACAGCAAACTTCCCATCAATGAGAATATTTACGGCTATCTGTTTGGTGGGGTGAATTTCCGCAAGGGCGAGGCGTACGCCTACACCCGCTTCCCCACCGTGTCGGACGACGATGGCAACCCCATTCCCAACCCGCGCAGCAACCCCACGCTCTACCCCAACGGCTTCGACCCCATCATTACCAGTGACCTGACCGACGGGCACGGCGTGGCGGGCCTGCGCGCCACTTTCGGCGGCTTCGACGTGGACTTGAGCGACGGCTTCGGCTCCAACCGCTTTCAATACGGCGTAGAAAACACGCTGAATGCCACGCTGGGAGCAGCTTCGCCCACTTCGTTCGACGCGGGCGGCTTCCAGTTGCAGCAAAACGTGGTTAACCTTAACCTAAGCCGCAACTTCAAAACCGTGTTGCAGGGCCTGAACGTGGCCGTGGGCAGCGAATACCGCCGCGAATGGTACTCGCTTTTTGCCGGGGAAGAAGGCTCGTATCAGAAGTACCCGGGGCCGCTGAACGACCGGGCCGCGGGCTCGCAAGGTTTCCCGGGCTTCCAACCGCGCAACGAGGTGAAGGCCAAGCGCGACAACATTGGCGTGTATGCCGACGCGGAGCTGGACGTCACCAAAGCGTTTCTGCTGGCGGGTGCGCTGCGATTTGAGAACTATTCGGACTTTGGTAGCACCGTTACCGGCAAGCTGGCCACGCGCTTGAAGCTGAGCGAAACGTTCTCGTTGCGCGGCACCTATAGCACGGGTTTTCGGGCGCCGTCGCTGGCGCAAACCAATTTCAATACGGTGTTTACGAACGTGGTAGGCGGGCAGCCGGTGGATATTCTGCTCGACCGCAACGACGGCGTGGTCTCGCGGGCAGTGGGCATTCCGGCGCTGAAGCAGGAACGGTCGCAGTCGGCCAGTGTGGGCTTTACGGGTCGCGCCGGCTCCATCCTCAGCTTCACCGTGGACGGCTACTACATCCACATCAAGGACCGCATTGTGCTCACCGGCACCTTTGCCGATGATGACGACCAGATTGGCACCACCCTGCAAAGCCTGAACGTGGGCCAGGCCCAGTTCTTCGCCAACGCCGTCTCCACCGACACTTGGGGCCTGGACGCCGTGCTGGCCAACACCATTGGCGTGGGCACGGGCCGCCTCACCACCACGCTGGCGGCCAACTTCAACCGGCTGCTCATCGTGGGCGACGCCAAAACGACGCCGCGCCTGCAAGGCAAGGAAGAAATCTTTTTCGGGGTGCGCGAGCGGGCGTTTGTGAAGGCCTCGGCCCCGCCGTACAAAATCAACCTGACCTTCGACTACAGCCTCAACCGCTTTGGGGCGCTGGTGCGCCTGGTGCAGTTTGGCTCGGTGCGCCTCTACGACTACGCGAACGAAGTCAACGACTACGGCGACCGGCTGACCACCGACCTGGCCCTCTCGTACGCCCTCACCAACCAGTTGCGGCTGTCGGTGGGCGCGTCCAATATTTTCAACGTGTATCCTGAATTCTTCAACCCCCAGCTCACCGAAAACGGCGGGGCCTGGGATGCCGTGCAAATGGGCAGCAACGGCCGCTTCTACTTCGCGAAACTGCAATTCCGGGTGAGCAAGTAGGATAGGACATCACTTACAGAGCGTCCTGCTGAGCTTGCCGAAGCAGGACGTTCTGTTTTAATTCCTTCCCGCCAACCTGCCCCGCTGGGCCCGGCGGTTGTAATTTCGCGGCCCTATGCAAGCAAAAATCCGTTCTACTACCGTTCTGGGCGTTCGCCACAACGGAGAAATAGCCCTCGGCGCCGACGGCCAGGCCACCATGGACAAGCACGTGGCCAAAAGCAACGTGCGCAAAATCCGCAAGCTGCTGGATGGCAAAATCGTGACCGGCTTTGCCGGCTCCACCGCCGACGCCTTCATGCTGCTCGATAAATTCGAGGAGAAGCTAAACGGCTACGGCGGCAACCTCAAGCGCGCCGCCATCGAGCTGGCCAAGGAGTGGCGCAAAGACCAGTACCTGCGCAAGCTGGAAGCCATGATGATTGTGGTCGACAAAGACGAACTGCTCATCCTCAGCGGCACCGGCGACGTGTTAGAGCCCGACTCCGACGTGGCGGCCATCGGCAGCGGCGCCATGTATGCGCAGGCCGCCGCCCTGGCACTAAAAAAGCACGCCCCGCATTTATCGGCCCGGCAAATGGTGGAAGACGCCCTCCACATTGCCGCCGACATCTGCATTTACACCAACCACAACCTGATGGTTGAACAGCCGGTATAGGGTGTCAAATCAATTGTGAGAACGGTCATGCTGAGCTTACCGAAGCATCTCGCCCGCAACAGTAAATCTGATTACTTGCGCAGCAGAGACGCTTCGGCAAGCTCCGCATGACGTGCTTTTTCACGACCTACTTTACAATTCCCAATTCCCTACAATGCAAGTAACCAACTTCCTTCGCCATCATTTTCGCCACTTCAACGCGGCCGCCCTCATCGACGCCGCCGATGGCTACACTGCCCACCTCGCCGATGGCGGCAAGATGATGATAACCCTGGCCGGCGCCATGAGCACGGCCGAACTCGGCATTCAACTCGCCGAACTGATTCGGCAGGACAAAGTGCAGATTATCAGCTGCACCGGCGCCAACTTGGAAGAAGACATCTTCAACCTCGTGGCCCACGACTTCTACGAGCGCATCCCGAACTACCGCGACCTAACGGCGGCCGACGAGCACGAGCTGCTCAAGCGCCACCTCAACCGCGTCACCGATACCTGCATCCCGGAGGAAGAGGCCATGCGCCGCCTCGAGCACGTGGTGCTCAAGTACTGGGAAAAGGCCGACAAAGCTGGCGAATCGTACTTTCCCCACGAATTCTTCTACCAGATTCTGCTGTCGGGCGAGTTGGAGCAGTACTACCAGATTGACCCCAAAAACTCCTGGATGCTGGCCGCGGCCGAGAAAAACCTGCCGATTGTGTGCCCGGGCTGGGAAGATTCCACGCTGGGCAACATCTACACCGGCCACGTGATGACGGGCGACATCCAGAACGTGCACACCATGCGCACGGGCATCCAGTACATGATGTACCTGGCTGACTGGTACACCCAAACCGCTACGGAGGAAAGCAAAATCGGCTTCTTCCAGATTGGCGGCGGCATTGCCGGCGACTTCCCCATCTGCGTGGTGCCCATGCTGCACCAGGACTTGCAGCGCCACGAGGTGCCGCTGTGGGGCTATTTCTGCCAGATTTCGGACTCCACCACCAGCTACGGCAGCTACTCCGGCGCCGTGCCCAACGAGAAAATCACCTGGGGCAAGCTGGGCGAGAAAACCCCCAAGTTCATCATCGAGAGCGACGCCACCATCGTGGCCCCGCTGGTGTTCGCCATCGTGCTGGGGCAGTAATTGCTCGTAAACCGAAGTTAAAAAGGCCCGTCGCTGAGAAGCGACGGGCCTTTTTCTTTTATGTGTAGCAGATTGATGGCAACTAATCCATCTGTGTTAGCCTAGCACGTGCTGAGCCAACACTTTTTGCACGTCGTAAATATTGACCTGCGTGTTGAAGG
>DASVTG010000367.1:0-4600 GCA_036387695.1 Hymenobacter sp.
GGTGAACGTGGTCACCCCGACCATCGCTGCTGGAACGGCCTATACCGGCGCGGGCACTCCCAGCCTGACCCCGGGCAACGGCAATCCCATACCTGGCGGAGAGCGCTCGCGGAAGCCCCAGGATGTTCTGAATTCCGTGAACAACTTCTTGGCCGATGGCTCGAAACTTTCGGCTACCAGCTTCTCATAGGTTCACTTGCTCTTTTCTTCCATCCACTCGCATTCTCAACTATCATGAATCTTTTCAAGCTAATTTCCGACCTGGAGCAGGCCGACCCGGAGTTTTTGGACCGCGTTAACCCCCGTCGTCGGGTTTTTAAATACCTGGGCAATGCCGGCCAGAAAGTGACCGCCGCCGCCGTGCCCGCTATCCTAACTTCGTTTTTCAGCCGCGCCTACGGCCAAACCACTACCCTGCCCGCTGACGTGCAGAAAGTGCTAACCCTGGCTTTGCAGCTGGAGTACCTGGAGTTTCACTTCTACAATACTGCGCTTGGCATACAGGGCCTGATTCCGGCGTCTGAAATGCCAGGCATTACCACCATCCGCAACGACGAGGCTGGCCACATCAACGCCCTGCGTGGCGTGCTGGGCACAAACGCCCCGTCCTATCTCGTTACGGATTTCGACTACTCGGGCGGCAGCGGCTCGATGACCGGCCCAATGGCCACTGCCCTTGTGCCGAACGGCGCGGGTAATGCCAACGGGGCACTGTTTTTTGCCGCCGGTCAGGCCTTTTCCGATGTTGGACAACGGGCCTACAAAGGCGGTGCACCCACGCTGAACACAACGGCCACCAAGGACATCCTGGAAGCGGCCCTCAACATTCACTCGGTGGAGGCCCGCCACAACTCGCACTTCCGCAGCGTGCGCCGCGCCATCGCAGCAAACACGCTGGGCTCAGCCATGGCGCCGGCCGTGGCGCCTTTCGACACAGCTCCCAAAAGCTGGATTAACCTGATTGACAATGGCGGCCCTACCGCGCCCAACGGCTCCAAACCGGCCAGCGCTGCATACGGACCCGGCAGCACCACGGCGTTTCCTGCGGATAGCAACACCACGCAGGCAGGCGTAAACTTGACGACCCTCAACGCTGCTTACACCGCTGCTGCGGTATCGGAAGCTTTTGACGAGCCGCTCGACCCAGCTACCGTGCAGGCCATTGCCCTGAATTTCACTTCCGTCGCCGGCAAAGCCAAGGGGCTGTTTCAGCAGACGTTCTAGCGGCATCATGTTGCCAGCAGTTAGCTAATCAATCACCCGCAACTTTCGCTCGTTTACGGGCGTGGCTACAGGCCTGTTTGCACAAGCTAATTTTCGAGTGCAATTTTTCGATACGAAAAGGGCAGTCCCGTGGGGCTGCCCTTTTTTGCGTCTATTTTTTTGGGAGGCAACCATCTGCACGGCCCGAGTATCTTTGCGGAGGGCCGCGTTTGGGCGGCCTCGCCGATTTTTTGTTAATGACTGACTTGAATTCTTCTTCCCAAGCGCCTGCCGCGTTGCCGCGCCGTTCGTTTCTGCGCGTCGCGGGCGCTTCGGCCGCTGCTGCGGGACTGGTGCTCGCTGGCTGCTCCGACGACCCTGACCCGGTTGCCGTCGACCCGAACCGGCTGGCCTTAAGCACGAGCCCCAACACGGGCCAACTCGACGACAGCGGCTTGCTCAATTACATTCTTTTGCTGGAGCAGCTGGAGGCCGCGTTTTATCAGAAAGTAGTCGGGGCCCCGCCCACGGACTTGCGGCCCGGCGAACTGGCCATTTTTACCGACCTGCGCGACCACGAGGTGGTGCACCGCGAGAGCCTGCGCTTCGCCCTCGGCGCCAACGCCTACGACAGGGCCCTGACCACGCCGTTGCCGCTTGATTTTTCCGGCTTCACGCTCACCACGCGCGCCGGCGTGCTGGCCGCTGCCCAGCAGCTCGAAGACCTTGGCGTGGCCGCCTACGCCGGGGCTTTGCCGCTGGTGGCGTCAACTGCCACGGTTGCTTTGCTGGCAAAAATGTCATCGGTCGAGGCGCGGCACGCCGCTTTGGTGCGCGACTTGGTTGCGCCCGGCACTTTCGCTGGCGACGAGGTGGTCGTCAGCACCGGCGGACTGCAAAGCGTGAGCCTGGCCAAAACTCCCGCGCAGGTAGTGGCCGAAACCAAAGCGTTTTTCGCGCCCATCGTCGTGGTGGTTCCAACCGTCTAAGTCGGTTTTCCTGTTCCTGTCCGTCCCCACATGAATCTTCTTTCGCTTCTTGACCGGCTTAGCACCGGCAACGCTCCTACGGGTGCGGCCCCTCGCCGCCAACTGCTGCGCCAAATGGGCCAGGCCGGATGGCGAGCCGCGGCCGCAGCTTTGCCCTTGGTGGCGCTAACCGCGCCCGCCCAAGCCGCCACCACCGACACTTCACTCGACGCCATTCTGTTGCTCCTCAAGCTGGAGGAATTGCTCAGTGCCCTCTACACCCAGGCGCTGGCTTCGTCGGGCGTACTAGCCAGCCCCGCTCAAGCCTCAGTGCGCCCCGATTTTGAGCGCATGTTGCGCCAGCAGCAGGGCCACGCGCAGTTTTACCGCAGCGTGCTAAGCGGGGCCGGGCTCACGCCCCCAGCCGCTCCGGGCTTTGACTTCAGCGGCCGTCGAAACAACGCCGGCAACCCCGTGCTCTTCCCGAACGTGCTCACCGATTACGCTGCTTTCCTGCAGCTGGCGCAGCAGCTCGAAGACGCCAGCGCCAGCATTTACCTGGGCCAGGCTTCTGCTTTTGCCGGCGACAGACAGCTGCTGAGCGCCGCGCTCCGCACGCAGTCCGTAGAAGCCCGCCACGCCTCTCACGTGCGCACCTTGCGCCGCGGCGTGGCCACTTCGGCCGTGGTAAAAAGCTGGCCCAGCAACGCCGACACCGCGCCCAACCCGGCCGTAATGGTGCCCAACCCAACAAGCGGTGGCGCTCCGGTCTCCATCTATACCTTCGAGGCCAATGAGAACCAGCCCGTGAGCAGCACCAGCTCCCTGCCTTTCGCTGCCTTGTTCGGTGGCGCTAACGCCGTGCAATTTTCGGCCTTGTCCGAGGCGTTCGATGAGCCCCTGCCCACTGCTCAGGCCACGGCTTTGCTTAGCGTATTTGGTTAAGGAAATAAAATTTTGTCATTTACGGTGAGAGGAGTGGCCCAGGCCGCTCCTTTTGCGTATTCGAGCACCCAGTAGGGCACGGGCCAGTGGCCGCACCTTGCGAAGCCCTCTTTTCATTTTGTATCTTTCTTACCGGGTGTTAGCCAAGCTCTTCCACAAGCGCGGCCAGTGCCTTCATCTATCTTTCCTCTCTCGTAATCCTGATGCTATGCTAGACTACGTGAAAATGATTCTGCTCAAAGTCAGCTTCAACAAAGCGCTGTTTGAGAAAGAACTCCGCAAGGCCCTCAAGATGCTGGTGCCCACGGAGGTGCCCGATTTTCGCGCGTGGTGCTACCAGGAGTTTGCCCGCGTCTACCGCAAAGTGCTCAAGCGCGTCTTCGGCGGCTTGGAGTTAGCAAAAGGCTAGCCTACGCCTCCGTCACAAACTTGATGTTGCGTTGCAGCCCCTCGTAGCCCGTGCGCTTCACGGCCGACTGGCGGAAAAGCTCTGAAAACAATTCGTGGGTAATCTCGCGCCAGTCGCCGGGCGTCAGGTCTTTCAGGCCGGGCGCGGGGTTGAACTGTGGCTCCTGGTGCGGCTTGGAGAAGCGGTTCCAGGGGCACACGTCCTGGCAGATGTCGCAGCCAAAAACCCAATTGCCGAATTGCCCGGCCACTTCGGTTGGAATCTGGTCCTTGAGCTCAATGGTGAAGTAGCTGATGCACTTGCTGCCGTCCACCACATAAGGCTCGGTGATGGCTTGCGTGGGGCAGGCGTCCAGGCATTTGGTGCAGGTGCCGCAGTAGTCGCGGATGGGCCCATCGGCGGGCAGTTCCACGTCCACAATCAACTCGGCGATGAAGTAGAACGAGCCGGTGCCCGGCGTTATCAGATTGGAGTTTTTGCCCACCCAGCCCAAGCCGCTTTTCTTGGCCCAGGCCTTGTCCAGCACCGGCGCGGAATCCACGAAGCAGCGCCCGCCAATCTGCCCGATTTCGGCCTCCATATCCGCCAGCAGCACTTTCAGCTTGTCTTTAATGACAAAATGGTAGTCGCGGCCGTAGGCATATTTGCTGATTTTAAGGGTGTCGTCCGGCTGCTGGCTTTCGGGCTCAGGGTAGTAGTTCAGCAGCAGCGAAATCACCGATTTGGCGCCGTCCACCAACAGGCGCGGGTCGAGGCGCTTGTCGAAGTGGTTTTCCATGTAGCCCATCTTGCCATTCATGCGGCGCGTGAGCCAAGTTTCTAAGCGTGGGGCTTCCTCTTCCAAAAATTCCGCCTTGGAAATGCCGCAGGCCATGAAGCCTAGCTCCGCAGCGCGGCGCTTGATGAAGGGGGCCCATTCGGACTGAGGAAGCATGAGCAAGTGGCGATGAGGCGGCGAAGAAACAAGAAACGCGCCGCTGGGGGCGGCGCGTTCCGTAAGGTGTAGCGTAGCGTGGACTCTGCGAGTCCGCGCCGTGGCGAACAGTTCTTGTGAAGCGCGGACTCGCAGAGTCCA
>DASVTG010000368.1:0-5231 GCA_036387695.1 Hymenobacter sp.
ATTGGAAGGCAAAACGCAAAGCGGGGAAGTAAGCGTAAAGGCCATTGAGCTGGGGCTGCTTGTGAATAAGTGTCGTCTTAGGTCGGAAAGGAATAGTTGGGTTTCGTCTCAAGGTAATACAATTTGTCATGCTGCCTCAAACGGGCTTTGTTTGGATTTAAGCAGGCTAATACCACTGCCGTTAAATCCTGATAATTCATATAATTGATTTCGACTAGTGCTAACTTGGGTGGGCCTTTTCAGTGTAACTGTGTTTGTTAAGATATATACACCATAAACATCTGTTATTCAATTATTGATACAAGGCTAATGAAAGCAACGGATTGGATGAAATAGTTCGTATTTTGGCATTTCGACAACCCTTTTTAAGTCAACTGCATTAGTGCTAAACGTGAGGCTGTTTCTTCCATGTTACAGTAGTCCTGCGAAGACTGTTGCTAATGTTGTTGACAGGGTCAGTGCATTGGTAAGTTCAATACGAGCAAGGCCGCCGAAGAGCACATCTGCTAATGAGCTGAGCGCAACGTTGACCCATCAGGAAGGCCCGCAGGACAAACTGCAGAGCAGGCGCCAACCCGGTGCAGAACGATGGGGCGGAGGTAGTGTTGAACGGAATTGCATTGCAGCAGACACCGGCATAGGATGCACCAGTTGTCAATTGTAAATGCAGGCAATGCCGTAGCCTTCGCACCGGATTGCTGATTTTGATACGTGTCAGAAGACGAAATGCAGGCCTGGTTTTCGGGGAGCTTGGTTGTTCATATCGCGGCGCTGGGTTACCTTCGCAGCATGAAACTGACCCGCACGAACCTTTGGCTGGCCGCTGCCGCGGCAATGTTCCTGACCGCCTCCTGCTCGCAGGCCCCTGACGCTGAGAAAGACCCCCAAGCTGACGCAGCCTATAAGCGTGCGCACCGCCCCGAAGGCTACCGCGAGGCCCAGCGTTCCAACGTTACCCGTAACTAATTCCGGTAAGCTCGTCCGTTTAATCAAGGTCGACTCGCTGTACTCTAAAACGAAAAAGCCCCCGCCCAAATTTGGGCGGGGGCTTTTTCGTTGCTAAGTGCCTAAGGTAAATTCAGCTGGGCATTCACCGTGGGTTAGGCAACGGTTACTGCTTCGGCCAAAGAAAGAGACGGTACAGGCGCGGCGTCGAAATCGGGCAAGCTGATGCCGGCCAGCAAGTCGCGCTCCAGCAAGTCGGCCCAGGTGCGGAGGTAGAGCACCACGTCGTCGCGCTGGTTGTGGCGGAGAGCGTTGCGCCGCTCAAACGGGATGGCCGCCCGAATGGTCGGGTCGGAAATCTTTTCTAGGTGCGTGAGGTCGGTGCGGGAGAAGCCCAGGGCCAGCATCTCGTCGATGGTTTGGTCGATGGGCAGGCCGCTGGTGGGGCAGTAGTCGATGAGCTGCCGCTCCCAGTCGCCGTAGCGCTGCATGGCGCGGGCGTGAATCTCGGCCTTGGTAAGGCGCGTCACGGTTTGGGCGAGGTGGCCGCAGTTGCAACTGCCCATGTGGCCCCACTGGTAGGGCGCTTGGGTGGCGAGGCGCTGGGCCGTGTCGCGCAGGGCTTGGATGACGGGAAGCGTGGGCTGAGCCATAAGAAACGAATGGAAATGAATTAGGAGCGAACTAGCACGTAATCTGCTCTAAAAAGCAAGACGACCCGGAAAAAGTTTTCCGGGTCGTCTTGCTTTTTGATTGATGAAGGGGCTGCTTAGAACGAGCCACGGCGCGAACCGCCCGCGTCGCCGCGCCGACGGCCACCCTGGTCACCGCCTTCGCGGCTGCCACCCACGTTCACGCGGGCACCGCCGCTGCCGAAGCGACGCGCGGTGTCCGACTGGCCATTGCCAGCAGGCGAAGCCGGACGGCTGCTGCGCTCGCCGCTGGGGCGGCCGCCACCGCTGCCTTGGCCACCGGAACGGCCGCTGCTCTGCCCACCGCCGGAACGCCCGCCGCCACCATTACCGCCTTCGCGGGGACCGGAGCGGGCCGGGCGACCCGCCGGGCCCTTGGGCCGGACGATGCGCTCGTTGCCGTGCAGCATGACGGGCTTGATGCGGCCCGACACGAACGGGTGCTCGGCTTCCACGTCAATCTGGCGGCTGATGAGCTTCTGGATGTCCTGCAAATAAGCGCGCTCTTCGTCTTCCACGAAAGAAAATGCGGTGCCAAAAGCGCCGGCCCGGCCGGTGCGGCCAATGCGGTGCACGTAGGTCTCGGGCTCGTTCGGGATTTCGTAGTTGATGACGTGCGTCAGCTCGTCCACGTCGATGCCGCGGGCGGCGATGTCGGTGGCCACCAGCACGCGGGTGCTGCCGGCTTTAAAGTTCGACAGGGCGCGCTGGCGGTGGTTCTGCGACTTGTTGCCGTGAATGGCTTCGGCCGGAATTTGGTTGGCCGCGAGGGCTTTCACCACCTTGTCGGCACCGTGCTTGGTGCGGGTGAACACGAGCACGCGCTTGATGCCCTTGTCCTCCAGGATGTGGCGGAGCAGGGCGGGCTTGTCGTTGTTTTCCACCAAGAACACCGATTGCGTCACCGTATCGGCGGTGCTGCTGACGGGCGTCACGGCCACGCGCACCGGGTTGGGGCGCAGGATGGTGCTGGCCAATTCCTGAATCTGGCCGGGCATGGTGGCCGAGAAAAACAGGGTCTGGCGCTTGGCGGGCAGCTTGGGCAGAATGCGCTTGATGTCGTTGATGAAGCCCATGTCCAGCATGCGGTCGGCTTCGTCGAGCACGAAAACTTCGATTTGACGCAGGTCCACGAAGCCCTGGTTCATGAGGTCGAGCAGGCGGCCGGGGGTCGCGATGAGCACTTCGACGCCGCGCTTGAGCTGCGCTACCTGCGAGCCCTGGCTTACGCCACCGAAAATAACGGTGTGGCGAATCTGGCTCAGGTGGCGGCCGTAGGCGCCGAAGCTTTCGTTGATTTGGATGGCCAGCTCTCGCGTCGGCGTGAGCACGAGGCAGCGGATGGCACGCGGGGCGTGGTTCGACACTTGGGCCGTGCGGTGCAGCACCTGCAGGATGGGCACGGTGAAGGCGGCGGTTTTGCCGGTGCCGGTTTGGGCCACGCCGAGCAGGTCTTTGCCCTCAAGCACGTGCGGAATGGCTTGCTCCTGGATGGGGGTGGGGGTGGTGTATCCTTCCTCTTTGAGGGCCTTGAGGATGGGGTCAATCAGGTTTAAATCGTCAAACGTCATGTGGGGTGTTTGGTACGGGGTACTTAGGTATGGTGCTGACGGACAAAGGCCCGCGCAGTGGTTGGTTGAGCCTAATGTGTTAACACAGGCCGGCATGGCCACGCCGGATGATGCCAGGCGTAGGCGGGGGGTGGCGGCTCGTCGGAGGCCGTCAGATTCCCTGAATGAAGAGAAGTTGGGTGAGGTGCGCTTACTTCGCGGAGGCAGCCGAGGCGCGGGGCTTTGCCCGGCGCAGCCGGGCAGCGGGCTGCTCCGACGGCGGCCCTGGGTTTTACAAAGATACAACATATGTCAGTGCCCGCCGCGTTCACACGGGCTCGGCACGGTTGAAGCCACGGCCACCGTTGGCATTTAATCGCGCCTGAAGCCCATGCCCACCAAAGTCAATGCCTTGGCTTAGTTACCCATAGTTCAGGCCGAGCACAATCGGCAAATTGATAACATTCATGCCCCTAAAACCCGAAGAAAGCCCTTTGCCAGGACGTACAACCACCGTTCTGTTCGATTTGGATGATACGCTGTTTGACCACACCGCCACGGCCCGGGCCACGCTACGGGTTAGCGCCGGGCCGCTGCCCTTCTTTTCAACAGTAGACTTTGAGGCGTTTTATCAGCATTACAGCGACTTGCTCGAAGAATACCACGCCCACTTTCTGGCGGGTAATTATTCGTACGAAGAAGCCCGGCGCTTGCGTTTCCAGCGGCTGCTGGCGCCGTATTGGCCGGCAGCTACGGCCGCTGACGTGGAGGAATTCGCCCGCGCCAACCAAATCCATTACCCGCGGTTGCGCCAACCGGTGGCGGGGGCACTGGCGCTGCTCGAAGCCCTGAAGCCGCACTGCCGCATCGGGGTGGTGACGAACAACCGCACGACCGAACAAGTCGAAAAGCTCGCGTTTCTGCAAATGACGCCCTTGGTCGACGCCCTCATTACGTCGGAAGACGTGGGCGTGGCCAAGCCCAACCCCCGCATTTTTGAGGTGGCCTTGCAACGCCTGGAGGCCCGCCCCGAGGAAACCGTGCTGGTGGGCGACAACTGGCACGCCGACGTACTGGGGGCGTTGGCGGCCGGCATCCGGCCCTTGTGGCTCAACCGCTTTGGCGCCAGCCGGCCGCTGGCCAGTGTGGAGGAATTAACCGGCCTCGAACCGTTAAACGACGTGTTGCAGAAAATTGCCGGCGTTAATTGAGCGAACCTGCTTAAATGAGGCATTGGACCAAGAACAAGCCGCACTCCTCATAGCAAGATGGGTTCTGCCGCCTATAGTTCCCGCCCCATGCTTGCCAAACGCGGCTAGCCGGTGGCGGCATAGCGCCCGTATAGCCTTTCTTATTCCTAAACCGACCCCGATGGCACGCGTTTTTATTACCGGCTCGGCCGATGGCCTGGGCCAACTGGCGGCCCGCCTGCTGGTGGCGCAGGGGCACCAAGTGGTGCTGCACGCCCGCAACGCGCCGCGGGGCCAGCAGGCGCTAGCGGCCGTGCCAGGGGCCGAAACCGTCGTCACCGGTGACTTGTCCAGCCTGCGGGAAATGCGGCTGGTGGCGGAGCGGGCCAACGCTCTGGGCCGCTTCGATGCCGTCATTCACAACGCCGGCGTGGGGTACCAGGAGCGCGGGCGCGGCACCACCGAAGACGGGTTGCCGCTGGTTTTTGCCGTGAATTCGCTGGCCCCGTACGTGCTGACTTGCCTGATTGAGCGGCCCGCGCGGTTGGTGTACCTCAGCTCGGGACTGCACGGCAGCGGCGACCCCAGCCTGGAGGACCTCGCCTGGGACAGCCGGCCGTGGAGCGGTTTTCAGGCCTACGCCGACTCCAAGCTTCACGATGTGCTGCTGGCCTTTGCCGTAGCTCGTCGCTGGCCCGAGGTGCAATCCAATGCCTTGGAGCCGGGTTGGGTGGCCACCAAAATGGGCGGTGCCGGCGCTCCCGACAGCCTCGAAGAAGGTACAAAAACGCAAGTTTGGTTAGCCACCAGCCAAGACCCAGCGGCCACGGTCACGGGCCAATACTTCTACCACC
>DASVTG010000369.1:0-6987 GCA_036387695.1 Hymenobacter sp.
TTTGCCGGTGCCGTCGAAGTCCATCAGGCCGTGGCGCTGGATTTCGATGTAGTAATCCTCCCCGAACAAATCGAGCCACCACTTCAGCTTTTCCTCGGCCTGGGCCTCGGTGCCGAACAGGATGGTTTGCGGAATCTCGGCACCGATGCAGCACGAAGTAGCGATGAGGCCCTCGTGGTACTTCACCAGCAATTCCTTGTCGATGCGCGGGAATTTGGAGTACACGCCCTCGATGAAGCTCATCGAGCAGAGCTTGCTCAGGTTGTGGTAGCCGGCCTGGTCCTTGGCCAGCAGCAGCTGGTGATGGCGCACGTCCTTCTCCCCTTTCTCGCGGCTGAAAGCTTTCTTGTGGCGGTCTTCCACCAGGTAAAACTCACAGCCCACAATGGGCTTCACGTTGTACTTGTTGGCCTCAGCCACGAAGTTGAACGCCCCAAACATGTTGCCGTGGTCGGTGAGGGCGACCGCGGGCATGCCATCGGCCTGCGCCTTCTTCATCAGGGCCGAAATGCTGGCCTGGCCGTCGAGCAGCGAATATTGGGTGTGCGAGTGAAGGTGCGAGAAGACGGGCATTTGAGGTCAATGAGCAGTTATCAATGAGCAGTTATCAATGAGCAACGAACCGCCAGAAGCGCATTGTTCATTGCTCACTGATAACTGCTCATTGTAAAGATACCCCCGGTCAGCAGGCATTCCCAAACCCAATTTCGCTGCCATCTGATTCCCTGAGCGCTGCGTTTTCTGGGTTTTCTGAGAAGCGCTTGAAAGCTACCGGCCTGGCTCGAAAAGCGGTGGCCCAGGGTAGAGACGCCACACTTGGCGTCTCAGGCTCCGCGCCGTTAAGGCTGCGTTCGGTTATTACCGTTCAACGCCGAGATGCCAAGTGTGGCGTCTCTACCCTGGGCCAATTAGGCCGCTTTTACTTGGCAGCGCCTTGTACCTGAAGCACTTCCCCAATCCTCACTGTTCCATCCACCTTTCCATTCCATGCCTGCAAATCGGTCATTTTCACCTTGTAAAGCTTGGAAATGCTATACAGGGTTTCGCCCTTCACGACGGTATGCTGAATGGCGCCCGCCGCAACGGGCACGGGCGGCTGGGGAATGTAAACGGCCGAAGTAGTACTCCCCGACGCGGTAGCCGGCTGCCAGTCTTTCGACTTGAGCAACAAAACCTGGCCAACAACTAGGTTGGCCGGGGGCGTCAGGTGGTTGATGGCCATGAGCGTAGCCGGTGGTATCTGGTAGAGCCGGCTGATGGAATACACGGTTTCGCGCGGTGCCACGCGGTGCGTGGTGGCGCCGTTGGCAGCGGCCACGGGAGAAGCGGGGGCCAGGCTGGCGGCCACGGGCGCGGGAACGGGCGCAGCCGGCACCACCGCCGGCTTGGTTTCTGGCACAACCACGGCCGCCGGCGCGGCTACTTCGGGCTCGGGTGCTGCCTCGAGCTCAGGCGTGGGCTCGCTCTTGGGCTCGTCGGCAAGCGGCGCGGGGGCGGGCGCGGCGGCTGGGGGCGGCAGCTGTGCTACTTCCGGAGCGGGTGCGGCAGCCGGGCGAACCGGAACTGGTGCAGTAATCGGCGCGGAAGCCGGGGCAGGAGTTGAGGCCGCGGGAGCGGGAGCAATCACGGCAGGTGCGGCAGCCGTGGCGGTGGCTGTGGACAGCACTTCGCCCCAACCTTCTTCGGATGAGCCTGATTTGGACACGTTGCCTTGGCTGGCGCCAGCCGGCGGTGCAGCTTCCAGCGCCACGCTCTCGGTCAGGGTGCGGTATTCCACGGCCACTTCGCGGGGGCGCACGTGCTGCAGCCACAGCAAGCGGCCGGGACGCAATTCATCGTTGCGAGCCAGCCGGTTTTTGGCGCGCACCGCCTTTTGGCGCATGCCGTACTTCTGGGCTACGTCGAAAACGGTTTCGCCGGGTTGCAGCACGTGGTACTCCACGGCGCCCACGTCGCGCTTTTTCTCCAGGTAGTAAGGCCGCCCCGTTACGGCTGCATCAAAAGCCGTTAGCTCGTTGTATTTCAAGAACTCGCCCAGGCGCTTGTTGCCGCGGCGAGCGAGGTCGGCGGTGGTTTCGCCGGGCAGGGCGATGATGGCGCGCAGGTTATTCAAGCGCACTTCGGCCGCATTGTCCCCCACGGTGGGCATGGTGATGAGCTGCGGGCTGCTTTGCAGGCGCTGGTTGGCCAGTATTCCGGCGGCCTGCGTCACGTCGCCGATGGGCACAATGAGGGTGTAGGGCTTGTCTGGGGGCACTGCGGCGGCCAGCAGCCAGCGGTTGTGCACGGCCAGGTTAGCCGGCTCGGTGTGCAAAACCAGGGCCTGGGCTTCCAGGGTTTGGCCGGGCGTGGCGGCGAATTCCTGCAGGCGCAAAGGCGGGTTGGGGTTCAGGCCGCAGGCCGGTTCAAAAGCCAGTTTGTGGGCCAGAAACGTCAGCACGTAGGGCGATGTCGCTTCGGTGATGGCCATTTCGGTGGCGTCAACGTCGGTGGGCAGCGTGTAGGGCTTCACCCCGGTTAGGCCGGTGTTGTAGCTGAGCAGGGCGTTCAGCCAGTTGTGCAGGCTAGAATTGTTGCGGGTGAGGTAGCGGGCGGCGGCGCGGGTGCTGGCCGTGAGGTGCTTGCGCTCGTCCACGTCATCGTTCACCACCAAGCCCAGGTCGGAGGCGGCTTCGCGCTTGAGCTGCCAGTAGCCCACGGCCTCGTGCACGCTTTGCGCATCGCCGAGCAGGGCGCTTTCCTGCAGGGCCAGGTAGCGGAAATCCAGCGGCACGCCTTCTTCTTTCAGCACCCGGTCGATGATGGGAAAGGCGGCATCGGCCAGGTTCACGCGGGCCTGAAACGAGGGCTGGTGGCGGCGCAAGCCATCGGCTTTTTGCTGCACCAGGCGCTGAGCGGCCTCGTCCAGCACCACGTGCACACCGGCCACGTCAAAGGCCGCGGGCACCGCCAACGGTGGCAAAGAAGTGGCCGTTTGGGCGGCGAGCGGGCTCACCAGGCCCACGCCCATCAACAGAATCAATACAAGCAGATTTCGCATAAACTCAGCGGGCGGAAACAGGCCCCCGCGGCCTGCTTCCGCCCGGAAGCTACAAAGAACCTGATTTTTGGGGAAAGTATTAGGAGCAGTCACGCCCTGCCCGGCAGGGGGCAGGGCGTGAGGTTAAGGCCGGCCCCCGCCATCGGGCCGTCCGCCGCCATCGGGCCGCCCAAAACCGCCGCGCTCGCCGCGGCCTTCGCGCGGGGCCTCGGCCGGCGCTATCACGTTGCCGCTGCGGATGTTGTAGGTGAACATCAGCATGAAGTAGCGCTGCAGGATGTTGGTTTGCACGTCCTCGTAATAGGCTTCGGTCACGTTGCGCTGCACGGCGCGGTTCTGGCCCAGCAAGTCGAAGGCATAGACCCGAATTTCGCCGCGCTGGCCGGGAAATATCTTCTTGCCAATGCTGGCGTTCCACAGCGCATAGGGCTGGTTGTAGCCGCTCGACAGGCCGGCGTAAGCCTGGTGCACGAGGTCGGTTTGGATGTTGATGCCCGGGCCCACAATCCAGCCCACCCGCAGGCGCGTGACTTGCGCAAAGTAATCGGTGTTGCGGTTGGCTTGCAGGGTGTTGCGCACATAGTTTTTGCTCGACGTGGTGGAGGCCGTGAAGTCCAGGTTGGGGCTGATGTTGGAGCTGAGCGTGAGGCCGGCCCCGAACGAGGGCACGCGGGCGTAGTTCAGGCCGTTGTTCACCAAGCCCGGGGTTTGGGTGAAGTTGGCGTTCAGGCTTCCGTTCACGTTGGTTTTGATGGCCTTGATGGGCCGGCCGTAGCTCACCAGCGAGCGCACCGAGTACTGGTTGCTCAGGTTGGTGGGCTGGGTGAGCTGGCCGCCGGCCGGCAGCCGCACGGGCGGCGCGCCCTCGGGCGTCACGGTGGTTTCGCGCAGGGCCACCAGCGTGCGGTTGGCAATGGGGTCCTGGGTGAACGAACCGGAGAGCACAGCGAAGAAATTGCTCGACGCCTCGGGATTAGAGGCCGTGTAGCGGAAGTTGGCGGAGTGCTGAAACTCCTGGCGCAGCGTGGGGTTGCCGATGGTGAGCTGCAGCGGGTTGGAGTTGTTCACCACGGCTTGCAGCTGGTTCACGCTGGGCGGGTTGGTGTTGGTGCGGTAGTTGAACCGCAGGTTTTTCTGGCGCGTGAAGCGGTAGTTCACGTTGGCGTTGGGCAGCAGGTTCACGAAGTGGTAGCGCCCCACGCTGGGCCGCGGGTACTGCGCGTCGCTGTACAGCTCAGAATATTGGCCCGACAACCCGATGCTGGCCTGGTACTTGGGCGTGACGTGCCGGTAAGTCAGCCCGGCCGACTGCGTGAGGTAGTAGTTGTCGAACACGTTGCTCAGGCCCTCGTTCAGCTGCCGAAAATCGCCGCTCAGCACGTCGTAAGTGTACTTTTCCGAACTATTGGGGGCGTAGTTGATGGCGTAGTTGCCTTGCAGCACGTCCTGCTTGGTCAGGGCCTCGGTCAAGGACAGGTTGGCGTTGATGCTGCCCCCGTTCTGGTTCAGGGTGCTGTTTTGGTTGAGGGTGTTGAGGGCCGAGCCGGTGTCGTCGGTGCGCAGGCTGGTGTTGGCGTCGCGCTGGCTGTAGGTGCCGCCTATGCTCAGGCTGGCGGTGCGCCCGGCCTTGGCAAAGCGGTGGCGCAGCAGCAGGTCGCCGCCGGTGTTCAGGCCCTCGTTATCGGATTTATACGTGCTGTTGATGTTGCTCTGCGCCTCCCCGCCCAGGCGCGTCACGCCCAGCACCTGGCTGCTGGCGTCGTTCTGCTGGTAGCTGAAGCGCGGCCGGAACAGGATGGAAGTGGCCGAGTCAATCTTGTGCTCCAGGCGCATGTTGAAGCGCTGGTTGGTGTTCAGGCTGGTGGTGTTGGCGTTTTGGGTGTAGGTGGTGCTGGACTGTTCCGGCAGCACGTACTGCCGCTGGGTGTTGCTGGCCAGGGCGTTGTTGGCCCGGTTGAAAAAGTAGCTGGCCGACAAGTCGGTTTTCTTGTTCCAGGAGTTGGAGTAGTTCAGGCCCGCCGCGTTGGTGGTGGTGATGCCGCCGCTCTGGTTCACGAGGAAGTCGCCGGCATTGCCGCCGTTGCCCCCGCCACCCTGGCCCCCGCGGCCGCCGCCTTGGCCGCCGCGCCCGTTTCCACCCTGGTTGGAGTTGCCCACCACGCCCAGCAAGTCTTCGGTGCCGAAGTTCTGCTCGTTCACGTTGTTGGACTGGGCCAGCACCGAAATGCGCTGGTCGCCCTTGAAGGTGTTGACGTTGCCGCTGGCCCGGTAGCGCTTGTCGCCGGCGCCGGCCACCACCCGGCCAAAGGTGCCGTTGCGAAATTCCACCTTGGTCACGATGTTGATGGTCTTGGTCGTGTTGCCATCGTCGAAGCCCGAAAAGCGGCTCTGCTCGCTGCGCTGGTCGAACACCTCCACCTTGTCCACCATTTCGGCGGGCAGGTTTTTGAGCACGGCGTCGGGGTCGTTGCCGAAGAACTCCTTGCCGTCCACCAGCACGCGCTGCACGTTTTCGCCCTGGGCCTGCACCTTGCCGTCGGTGCCCACGCTCACGCCGGGCATCTTCGTGATGAGGTCCTGGGCGTTGGCGTCGGGGTTGGTTTTGAAGGCGCGGGCGTTGAACTGGGTGGTGTCGCCTTTCTGCACCGATTGGGCCGCCTGGCCCGTCACCACCACGCCTTTGAGCTGCACGCCGCCCGTTTGCAGCGCCACGTTGCCCAGTTGAAGAGGCGTCCCGGCCACGGTCACGGGCTGGCTGATTTTCTGATAACCCACAAACGACGCATCGAGCACATAACGGCCCGCCGCCACGTTGTCGAACTGAAACCGGCCCTCGGCATCCGCCGCCGCTCCCACCCGCGACGAGTCCGGCAAGCGAATCAGCAGCACGTTGGCGCCGATGAGCGGGGACTGGTCCTTGCCATCGGTCACGCGCCCACTTACGGTGGTCGGGGCCTGCGCGTGAACCCGGCCCGCAATTAGGCCGAGCAGCAGGAAAAGGAGAAGAATAAAGTGTCGCATAGATGTCTGAACCACGGATTCATTCGGATTTTGTGGACGGCTCACTTCGGGCCAGGTCAGGTGCTGGCTTCGCCGGAAACGGCACGAAGACCAAATGGTTGTTGGGTAATTCTCGGGTCATTCGCAATACCGCAGCGCGGGGCACAGGGTTGTACATACCTGGGTACATCGCATGGCACAGGTTCGCACGGACCGTCCACAAAATCCGGGCAATCCGAAAAATCCGAATGAATCCGTGGTTCAGACTTTCCGCAAGAGCAGCAGCCCGTCGCGCAGCGGCAGAAACACCGGTTCCACCCGCGCATCCTGGGTCATTTGGTCGTTGAAAGCCCGCACGAAAGGCGTGTCCTTGTCGCCCGTTTTCAGCGTGTGCGAAGGCAGCACCTTGCCGCTCCACAGCACGTTGTCCACGATGAGCAACCCACCGGGCCGCACCTGCTCAATGACTGCTTCAAAATAAGCGCCGTTGTTACGCTTGTCGGCGTCAATAAAGACCAAGTCCCACACTTCACCGACCAAGCCCGGCAAAACATCGAGCGCCGCGCCGATGTGCAGCTGCACCCGGTTCGTAAGGCCGGCCGCCACCACGTAGCGTCGGATGCGGGCTTCTTTTTCGGGGTCAATTTCGATGGTGTGAATCAAGCCATTATCCGCCAGCCCTTCGGCCAGGCACAGCGTGGCATAGCCGCAAAACGTGCCAATTTCCAGCACCCGTGCCGGCCGCACCAAGTGGCTGAGCATGCTCAGCAGCCGGCCCTGCAAGTGGCCGCTGCTCATGCGCGGCAGCAGGGTTTGCAGGTGCGTTTCGCGGGTGAGCTGGGCCAGCAGCGGCGGCTCCGGCGCGGTGTGCAGCTCGGCGTAGGCCTGGATGGGGTCGTCGTTGGCAGTCATTTTGCATTATTTTAGAACGACTGTAGAGACGCCCC
>DASVTG010000370.1:0-6568 GCA_036387695.1 Hymenobacter sp.
GGAAACGGCTTTTGTCTGTGTAGAAAGGTGATTCAAGTAGCTCTGCTGGCTTACTCACGGAATAGCATTGTGGAAAGCCATTCCGTGAATGTTAAGCAGAAATCGTTTGCAGCGAAGGCCAAAGCCAAAATCAGCCCTGAGTCCAAACCTGGCGAAGCTGATGAGCATCGTCACACTCTCCGGTTTGCCCCGTGATGCTACATTCAAGAAAAGTGTCATTAGTATGAATTATTGCAGGTGCTTCTGCCGCAAAAAAAGTCGATGCGCACCGCTGATTGGGGTAAGCTCACGTCGGTGATTAGCGGGTGTGCAATAACTGAGTGCTCCTGCTTTTCTAAATCGTTTGCAGGAACAGTTTTGGCGATTGTGCGCCAGGATTAACAGCACGGATGGGTGGAAACCCAAGCAAAAAAATGAAACCAAAGCCATTGCGGTAAGCTTGCCCACTACCCCAACTGCTAGGGAATTGGTGTGGGGCCTGTCAAGTTAGGCGTACAAGTACCAACAATTTCTCTCAGTGAAAAGCGAGGAAGAGATGCGGGGAAGGGGAAAGATAAGGCGTAGCGCGTGGACACTACGCGAGCATTGCTGCCCAAATGTATAAGCATGTGTTTTGCAAATGCAAGTTATAAAACGGCTTTATCAGGTTGATTTAGCCGGTTTTCATGCCTGGGTTCCCAATCCCTATACGCATGGTGCACACGCAAAGAGAGGCAATGCCTTCGTTGCGTAAGCGTTTTAGCACTTTCGTTTTTTCTGGTTCAGGGCTAAAAAACAACGAAACAAATGCATGTTTTTTGTTGAAAAGGCTCTGGTGTCAACTTCCCTAAGGCGATTCCGCCCGGCATGAGCCACGATGAAACCCAGCTAAATGACTGCGCATTGTGTCAGCACAATCGTTTCCGAAAACACGGAGTAAGCTACTGGCTGGGATGAACCTCTTCCATTACGCTCAGTTCGGTTTCCGCAGTGGCGTCCAATAGCACGTGCGTCCAAGGCTCGCCGTCTTCGTAGTCGGAAGCAAGGTGGCGCCGCTGCAGCGCCGCAAGCACCTTCTGCGCAAAAGCCCAACTGGTGGCTTGGCGCAGTTCCAAAACCCGAGCTAATTCCGAAGACGAGTAGTTGCCTCGGTGGGCGTGCAGAAGGAACACAGCGTAGAGCGCTTTTACAATGGAGAACTTGCACTTTTGCAATAACGTGCCGGCCGTGGCCGACTCTACGTAGCGGCACCGGGTGCAACGCCGGGCGTGCGGCTCGCGGGCTTCGCAGCTTTTCTCGTGCCCGCACTTGCGGCAGCGGTAGCCGACGTGGGCCCACTTCAGGTCGGCGAGGTAGCGCAGGCAGGCGTCCTTGTCCGGATAAATTTGGCTGAATTCGCCAAAGTCTACTTCCCGGGCCTCAATGCGGGCGGCTTTCTCGGCTTGCAAGTCACGGCTTAGGTCGCTGTTGAGCTTTTCGATGGCCGCGGACTGCAGGGCCAGCAGCCCGTTGGCTTCGAGCAGCTCCCGGTTTTGAGTGGCCACGGTTTCGTTTTGGCGCCGTAGCTCGGCGGTGCGCTGGGCCACCAGCGCCTCCAGCTCGGTGTTGAGGCGGTCTTTTAGCTCGTGGTTTTCGCGCATCTGCTCCACCAGGCGGTCTTGCGCCTGGTGCTTCTTCCGCAGCTGCTTCAGCAGGCGGTGTTGGGTGAGCAGGGTGGTGTCCATCAAGCCCTTGAGCTTTTCGCCCAAGGCGTAACTCAAAATGACTACTTCGGCCACAAACGCCACGTTGAGGCTGTACACGGTGTAGGCGTTGTTGTAAAACTCGATGCCCAGCTTGCGCATGATGAGAAACAGGAGGCTGCCCGCCACCAGCGCCTGGGCCAGCAGCAGGTAGCGCGCCGGCCGCAGCCCGGTGCGGTAAGCCCGGAAACCGGCGTAGTACAGCAATCCATAAGGCAACAAATACAGCCAGAAGCTAAAGCCCGAATGCACCACGGCGGCGTCGAGCACCAGCAGCGCCGTGCTGCTGCTCACCACCCACTGCCCCAGCCGGTGCAGCTTGGGCAGGCGCGAGGCCGTGTCGAGAAAGCCGCTGGCGTACGTCGTGAACGTGAGCAGCAGCAGCACCGGCGCCGCGGCGCCAATGAAGTGGTTCAGCCCGGGTTCATTGGGCCACATGTACTGAAAGCCCAGCCCGTCTTCGGACAGGAAAAGCAGGGTGCCGCTCAGCACGTAGAGCACGTAGTAGAGGTAGGTCCGGTCTTTCAGGAAGAAAAACAGAATCAGGTTGTACAACACCATGATGGTGAGCACGCCATAGAAGCAGCCGAGCAGCCAATATTGCGCCGACAGCTCCGGAATAAGGCCCGACCCGCTGTGCAGCATGGCGCGGAAGCTGGTGCGGGTGTCGGAGCGCAGGCGCAGGTAGTACGTGGCCGTTTGGCCGGGGCGCGGCGGCAGGTCGAACAAAAAATTCTTGTAGGGGTGCGGCCGGGTGGCAAAAGGCAGGTTGGCGCCCGTGGCCACGCTGTCGTAGCCCGCTTGAGGGCTAGGCCGCGGCCGGAAAAACACCGCGCCGCCAATGTGGGAGTCGTAGAGCTCCAGGTACCAGGCCGCGGTTTCGGCGGGGGCGTGGCGCACCGTCAGGCGCAGCCAGTAGGTGCTGCGCGGGTGCTGGATGTTGGGCGGGTGCCCGGAGCCTTGCAGTTTCTGAAACCGGCTGCTCCACGCCGGCGAACGCAAGTCGGCGATGGTGAGGCGGCCCGTGGGGTCCTCGAGCACGCTGTAGTAGTTTTCGGCCAGGTAGAACTCGCTCAAGGATGGGTTTGCCGCAATGGTGTCTTCGGAGATAGCAGCCCGGGCGTCGGGGCTGCTGGCCCACAGGCTTGCCACCAGAAGCATCGTGCGCAGCACGAACTTGCTTGACCAGCCCCAGAACCCACCCTCGCGGCCTTGCCGCCAACTTACTGTGTGCGCGTGTTGCATAAGGCAGCCAAAATACAGAAAAGCCCTTCGACTTTCGGCGGAAGGGCTTTGGTGAGTACTCACACACCGGGTTTAGAGCCGGAACTGCGCGCTGAGTTTGACGCCGAAGTTGGTGGCATCGGGCAAGTTGCGGTACGTGAGGCGATGCAGGAAATCGACCCGCACGAACTTGAAGATGTTCTCCACACCATACCCCACCTCGGCATACGGCAGCCGGCCCAGGGGCCTGATGGTGGGCAGCTCTTTGCCTTCGCTGCTGCGCCGCGGCTGCTTGGCGTTGGCGTTCGACAACCCGCCGTACAGCAGGTTGGCCGTGGCCACCAGGCGCCAGTTCAAGCCCCGAATGCCGGGCAGGCTGTTCAGGAGCAGGCCTTCGAAATGCTGGTCGAGCCGCATTGACACCGAGCGGTCGGTGACGAACTCGCGGTAGTTCATCAGATTGAAGGCGTTGGCGTTATAGAAAGGGGTTTGGTTGCCCAGCGGGGTGCGCAGGATAAGGTAGGACACCGCGTTGGGAATGTAGCTGCCTTCGAGGCGGTAGCCCAGGCGCCCCAGCACGCCCAAGGGCACGCTGTGCGTCATCAGCAGGTTGAATTTCTGGTAGGCCGGCGCCTGCTTGGCGCTCATCAGGTTGCGCGCCCCAATGATGTAGCGAAACGTGAACACCGGCCACCGGCGCAAGCCCACGGCCCGGCGGCGGTTTTCGTTCTGCACCAGGTTTTCGTCGGCGGCGTAGCGCGACTCCAGCACCAGCTCCGACAGCGTCAGGTTGCGGCTCAGGGGGGCCGTGTCGCTGCGGTCGCCGGTGCTGAAATAGGCAAAGTCGTGCAGGGGCTTGATGTCCTGCTGCCGCAGCGTAACCGTCTGGGTGAAGCCGTGAAACAAGTCGCGCTGCAAGCTCAGGGCCATGAGGTTGCGCAGAATGGGGCCGCCCTGGCGGAACCGGCCCCAGCGCGACGCCGCCGCAAACAAGTTGTTGTCGGCCAGGAAGTCGTTGTCCAGCAGCGCCACCTGCTCCACGTCGTGGCGGAACTCGCCGCTCAGCACCGTCCAGTGCCGCCGCTCGGCCACGTAGCTGGTTTTCAGGCCGTACTTGAAGCGGCTGTCTCCCGTGCCGTAGGCCAAGTACCCTTGGGTGAGCCAGTTGCGGCTAATGTCTGGGGTAGTACGGAAGCCAAAGCGGAAGCGGCTGCCCTCGTAGTCGTTGTGCGAATAGGTGCTCAGGATGGGGCCCAGGTCCCAGGGGCCCACGCGCTTGTAGCCGTTCACGAACAAGTCAACCCAGTCGAGAATGTTGCGCACCGAAGGCAGCTGCTTGGCCGAATCGAGGACGGCAAAGGACTGCTGCTCCGACAGGGTGAGGGTGTCGGGCCGGTGCTGGTCGAAATACCCGCCTTCCTGCGGCACGCCGCTGCGTGCGCCCGCGGCGGTGCCCTCGGTGGGCTCAATCAGCGAGGACATGATGGGCCGGTCGTAGAAACCGGCCTCGGTGTGCGGTTGGTTGCGCACAAAATTGCTGCTCACCGTGGTAAAGCGCACCAGCATGGCGGCCTGTTTCTCATAGGGGCGCACCCCCAAGACCAACTTGCTGCGGGTGGGCAATCCGGGGCCTTCGCCGGGCGAAGTGAGGTCCTGGTAAATGCGCAGGTCGTTGACGAAGTTGATGTTGGCGTCGGGGCTGGCCACCAGGTCCACGCGGCGCAGGGCGTAGCCCTGCACCGTCACCCAAATGGTGCCTTTGAAGGCCAGGTCGTGCTTGCGCTTGGGCGTCACGCCAATCTTGTAGCACCAGTCCTTGCCCACGTACACGGAGTCTTGCAGGTCGTAGTCGTAAGTCAGGCGGCCGCCCTCGGCAATGGGCGAGATAAAATCTTTGCCCAGAATGTTTTGCCAGTTCGGGTAGAAGTCGAAGTTCTGAAAATTCGACCCCAGCATCTGCGACAACACCGAACCCTCGCGCGGGCCCACGCCGCGCATCTGCTTGTGCAGCAGGTCTTCGCGCCGGCGCAAGGGCGAAAACTTTTGGTACACCTTCGAGCCCACTTCCGACGCGAAAATGGGCAGCGGCGCGTCTTCATCGGCGGCGGCGGCCGCGCCCTGGCGCACGGCCAAGGCCCGAATGTCTTTGATGACCTTGCGCTTGGCCAAGTTGGCTGGCAGTTCCGTCAGACTGGTCTCAATGCGGTTGTAGGAATCAAACTCAACGGCCCGCAGGGTCTCTTTGCCGTTCTCGGGCTTGTGCTTTTGCACCTCCCGCAGAATGCGAAACGCCGGGTTCTCGGGTTGGCGCGACAGCACCACCACCTCGGCCAACGACACGCCGCCGGCCCGGAGCCGAAACAGCACCGACTGGGTGGGCTCGGCCGTGAGCTTGCGGCGCTGGGTGGCAAAGCCCATGGCCGAAGCCGCAAGGGAGTCGGCGGGGCCCGGCGCGGCCAGCCGGAACTTGCCTTCGGCATCCGCCGTGACGCCGGTGCCGGAGTTGGGGATGAATATGGAAGCAAACGGCACCGGCTCGCCGTTGGTGGCCTCCACCACTTGGCCGCTAATCAACATGCGCTGGGCTGCGGCTGGCAGCGCCCAAAGGCACACCAGGAGCAACGGAGCAAGAAATCTCATACGCCGTACAAAGTAGCCAAATGCTTGAACTCATCGTGGACTCGCAAGCTACGCAAAGCGCCGGGGTCGCCCAAGTAGTTCCGAAGCCCGTCGGCTAATTTTTTGGAGGGGTCGTTGCTGCGCGCTGGACCCAGCGCCACGGTTGCGCGACAACTCAGCTTCTCAACTCGCCAGCAGGCGGCGCTCGTACGCCCGCATCACGCTCTCGATGGACAGGTATTCCTCGGCGTAGCGCCGGGCGTTTTTAGCCACGGCGGTGTGGTCGTGCCCCAGGGCATCGGCCAGGCCGGCATTGAGGGCCGCCTGGTTTTCGGCTGCTACCAATAGGCCCATGCCGTGCTGCTGCACCAAGGCGTGCATGCCCGAGCCGGGATTGGACGTGATGAGGGCCACGCCACCCACGGCCAGCACGGTGGTGAGCTTGGAGGGCATCACCAGGTCGCCGGCGTTGGCTTTTTGAATGACCAGGTGCACGTCGGCCAGGTTGAGGAAATCGTTGAACTTGTCGAAGGGCTGTAGGGGCAAAAACACCACGTTGGCCACGGCCAGCTCGCGGGCCAGGCCTTGCAGCTTCTCCTTGTAGGGACCCGAGCCACAGATGACAAATTTCACCTCGGGCTGGTGTTGGAAGGCGACGGCGGCGTGCAGAATGGCTTCCAGGCCTTGCTTCTCGCCAATGGCACCGGAGTACAAGGCAATGCGGTCGGTGGGCTGGAAGCCAAACTCGGGTTTCAGGCGCCCGCGGTCGGGCACGGGGTAGAACTGCGCCACGTCGGTCCAGTTGGGAAACAGGGCCACGGGGCGCGGCGTTTTTTCCTGAATTTTGGCCACCATGCCCGTGCCCACGCTGGTTATCAGGTCGCTGCGGTTGAAGATGAACTGCTCCACGCCAAACAGCAGGTCGATGACTTGCTGGGAGGTAATCATCTGCAAGTCGCGCGCCGCCTCAATTTGCAGGTCCTGAATGTGGTAGGCCAGCTTCC
>DASVTG010000371.1:0-3077 GCA_036387695.1 Hymenobacter sp.
AACCAAACACCACTGGTATGCTAGTAATTAAACGCGACGGGCGCCGCGAGTCCGTGAAGTTTGACAAGGTCACGGCCCGGATTGAGAAGCTGTGCTACGGCTTGAATCAGGACTTCATCTCGCCGATTGAGGTGGCCAAGAAGGTGATTGACGGCATCTACGACGGCGTGACCACCGTGGAGCTGGACAACCTGGCGGCGGAAACCGCCGCTTCGCTTACCACCCGCCACCCGGATTACGCCATTCTGGCGGCCCGCATTGCGGTGAGCAACCTGCACAAGGTGACCTCCAAGTCGTTCAGCAGCACCATGAAGCGGCTTTACACTTATGAGGACCCTAAGAATGGCGACAATGCTTCGCTGCTCGCCACTGACGTGTGGGAGGTGATTCATAAGAATGCCGCGACCCTGGATTCGGCCATCATCTACGACCGGGACTACAACTACGACTTCTTCGGCTTCAAGACGCTGGAGCGGAGCTACCTGCTGCGCCTGGAAGGCAAGGTGGTGGAGCGGCCGCAGCACATGCTGATGCGCGTGTCGGTGGGCATCCACAAGAGCGACATCGACTCGGTTATCAAGACCTACAATCTCCTGAGCGAGCGGTGGTTTACGCACGCCACGCCGACGCTGTTCAACGCGGGCACGCCGAAGCCGCAGATGTCGAGCTGCTTCCTGCTCACGATGAAGGACGACTCGATTGATGGCATTTACGACACGTTGAAGAACTGCGCGCTGATTTCGCAGAGCGCCGGCGGCATTGGGCTGTCGGTGAGCAATGTGCGGGCCACGGGCTCCTACATCAAAGGGACGAACGGCAACTCCAACGGGCTGGTGCCCATGCTGAAGGTGTTCAACGACACGGCCCGCTACGTGGACCAGGGCGGCGGGAAGCGCAAGGGCGCTTTTGCCATTTACCTGGAGCCCTGGCACGCCGACGTGTTCGAATTCCTCGACCTGAAGAAGAACCACGGCAAGGAGGAAATGCGCGCCCGCGACTTGTTTTACGCCCTCTGGACGCCCGATTTGTTCATGAAGCGCGTGGAGGAAAACGGCGACTGGACGCTGATGTGCCCCCACGAATGCCCCGGCCTGGAAACGAGCTGGGGCCCGGAATTCGAGAAGCTGTATATGAAGTATGAGCGCGAAGGCCGGGGCCGCAAGACCATCAAGGCGCAGGAGCTGTGGTTTGCCATTCTGGAAAGCCAGACGGAGACGGGCACGCCCTACATGCTGTTTAAGGACGCGGCCAACGGCAAATCGAACCAGCAAAACCTGGGCACGATTAAGTCGAGCAACCTGTGCTGCATCGCGGCCGACCAGCGCGTGCCGACCGCGAAAGGAATGCTGACCATAGCTGAGCTGTTTGCCGACGGCACCGACAACCTGGTGGTGGGCCGTGAGCGGATTGAAACCGCATCGGAAATGTACCTGCCCCGGCCCAACGCCGAGATGGTGAACATCATCACCCGCGAGGGCTACACCCACAAGGTAACGCCCGACCACAAGGTATGGGTGGAAAATACGGGCTGGAAAGAAGCCCAGGAACTGGTGCCCGGCGATAAAATCTCGACCCAGCAGATTGAAGGCCTGTGGGGCGACGGCGACATGGCCGACGAGGCTTTCCTGGCGGGCCTGGTGGCCGGCGATGGCACGTTTAGCAAGCAGAACGTATTCCTCGACATCTGGAATAATGCCCTGGCGCAACGCGCCGAAATTGAGGCCGCCGTGCACCGCGTGGTGGAGAAGTACGAAACCGAATTCGACTACGCCCACCTGACCGGCAACGAGCACGCGGCCACCTACGTGCCGGCCCAGCGCCCGCTGTTCAAGCTGTGCAAAACGGCCGACAACAGCACCAAATACCGGCTGTCGTCGAGCATCCTGTTCCGCATTTTTGAGCGCCTGGGCTTCACCCGCGCAACCAAGCTGGCCGTGCCGGCCTTCGTGTGGACGGGCAGCAAGCAAACCGTGTCGCGCTACCTCGAAGGGCTGTACCTGGCCGATGGCACGGTGCAGGCCGGCGAAGTCACGACCTGCTCGCTGGCTTCAACGCAAAAGTCGCTGCTGGCCGACGTGCAGATTTTGTGGGCCAACTTCGGCGTGAAAACCTCGCTCACCAAGATGCGCGACGCGGAAACCCGCCTCATGCCCAACGGGCAGGGCGGGCAGGCGCTCTACACCTCGCAGCCGCTGTACCGCCTGCTGCTTACGTCGGTGAAGGCCTGCCAGATTGCCGAGCGCGCCACCCACCTGGGCCGGCACTGCGGCAATGCGGCCTACCTGCAAAACCTGCAAAAGGAAGGCTACCAGCAGAAGCTGCACGCCACTTTCGAGCGGCTGGAAGTGTTGCCAAATGAGGACGCTTATTGCCTCATCGTGGACAGCGCCGAGCATTCGTGGACGGTGAACGGGCTGATTACCAAGAATACGGAAATCATCGAGTACACTGATAAAGACGAAATTGCGGTGTGCAACCTGGCCTCGCTGGCGCTGCCCCGCTACCTGGTGACGGACGCCAAGGGCAACACCACCTTCGACCACGACAAGCTGTACGAGGTGACCTACCAGGCCACGCTGAACCTGAACAAGGTGATTGACGTGAACTACTACCCGGTGCCCGAAACGCAGCGGTCGAACTTTCGCCACCGGCCCATCGGGCTGGGCGTGCAGGGCCTGGCCGACACGTTCATTGCCCTGCGCATGCCCTTCGAGAGCGACGAGGCCTCGGGCCTGAACAAGGACATCTTCGAAACCATCTACTTCGCGGCCATGACGGCTTCGAAGGACCTGGCCATCAAGGACGGGGCCTACGAAACCTTCCCCGGCTCGCCCCTGAGCCAGGGCAAGTTCCAGTTCGACCTCTGGGGCGTGACGCCCGACTCGGGCCGCTGGGACTGGGAGAGCCTGCGCGCCGAGGTGGTGAAGCACGGGGCCCGCAACTCGCTGCTGGTGGCGCCCATGCCCACGGCCAGCACCGCCCAGATTCTGGGCAACAACGAGTCGTTTGAGCCCTACACGAGCAACATTTACGTGCGGCGCGTGCTCAGCGGCGAGTTCATGGTGGTGAACAAGCAC
>DASVTG010000372.1:0-8942 GCA_036387695.1 Hymenobacter sp.
CGCCGCGGGCGACATCTATTCCAGCATCGTTTCCTACGCCACTGGCATGGGCACCCCGGCCGTAGGTACCGATACGTACCTGGGCTCGGCAGGCAACAAGTCGGGGCTGGTGGTGACCTCGGCCGGCAACTTGCCGGGCACCAAGTTTGCCTACTTCAGCACCACTTCGCTGGCCGCCAACACCAGCGCCGTCAACTCGGGCATGGAGATTGAAATTCCGTTGTCTGCTTTGGGCGGCACGGCCGTTGCGGCCGGCAGCCGGCTCGACCTGTTTGCGGCTTTCACCGACAGCAACGGCAACTTCGTTTCCACCGAAACCATCCCGGAAGTAGTCGGCCGCACCACTGCTTTCGGCACCGACCCCGATTTCACCACCATTCCCGGCAACCAATCAGCGGCCTATGTGCTGGGTACGGGCGTGCTGGCCAGCCGCAACGCCGTGGCCAATGGCCTTGATTTCCAGGTGTACCCCAATCCCGCCACGGCCACAGCCAAAGTGGCCTACACCGTGCCCGCGGGCCGGCAATCGGTGTCGTTGGCGGTGTACAACGGTTTGGGCCAGCGCGTGCGCTCCCTGGCCAGCGCCGAGCAAGCCGGCACCCAGGAGTTTGCCTTGGGCAGCTTGCCGGCCGGCGCCTACCTCGTGAAGCTGCAAGTGGGCAAGCAGCTCACCAGCCGCAAGGTGGTGGTGCAGTAACCCGTTGGTGTGCTCGTCTGAAATAGTTGTCGAAAATGCGGCAATGGGTGTAGAGACGCGTATTCGCGTCTCTCCGTTGAACGGCTCGCGCCAGCACCGTCAGGTAATTTAGTTCAACGACGAGACGCGAATACGCGTCTCTACCCCGTTCTCGCTACCCGCTTGCACCCATAAAAAAAGGCGGCTCCAGATTAGAGCCGCCTTTTTTGCGTTTATTTTAACTAGTTGCGCGGAAGCAGCCGCGTGCTATTGCGCCAAGGGCTGAATGGTGAAACCGGCTTCCTCCACGGCTTTTACCACTTGCGGGGTATTGGCCGCGTCGGTGTTGATGGTCAGAATCTTGTCGGGGTTGGCGGTATCGACTTGCCAGTTGTTGGCGCCTACTTCCTGGTTGAGCACGGGCGTGACGGCCCGCACGCAGTTAGCGCAATTGATGGTGGTTTTGAAACGAAGCGTGGACATAACGAAATGAGTTAAAAGCGGAGCAACGCCGGAGCCTGGGGCCCGCAGGCCCCGACCAGCGACGCAAAATTGACGCAAAATTGACGCAAAATTACTGGCACCCACCCCCGGCCCCGGTACAGGATTGTTACGCAAACTTGCGGAATTATGGCCAGGCTTGAGCAACCGGGGCAGAGGTGCTAGGACTTCTTTTCCAGGTCCATTGCGCACACGGGGCACTTGCCGGGCTTGTTGCTTTTGCTGCCGGCGCAGCCCATGGGACACTCGTAGCTGGCCTCAACAACGGGCGTGGCGGCCGGCTTTTCGGCCGCGGCTGCGGCGGGCTTGTTGCTTTCGCAGCCGCTCAGCAGCGCGCCGCTGAAGCACAGGGCGGAAAGAAAAAAGAGACGTAGGTGCTGGGGCATGTGCGGTGGCGGAATGGATGGAACTGCCCCAGCCAACAGGCCGGGGCAGGGCGTAAAGTCGAACAACAAATTTAACGGCTAAGATTCCCGCGGCCGGCAGCCGGCTTTACTCGAAGCCCCGCCCGCCGGCTTCTTCGGGCCCACGGTGCCGGGGCCGGAAGTGGCCGTCTGGCGCACCGAACCGTAGCTGATGCGCCGGTCCCGGCAAAAATCGTAGGAGCTGAACACGTTGAACTTGCCCTGGTAGTAGTTCAGGGCGAGGAAAGCGTTGTACTTGTCTTTGGTGCCGACCGTAGCGTCGGCCTGGCCGTTCCAGCCGTCCTAGCGCTCCTTTTTCAGCACTATGCTGACGATGCCGCCCTACCCAGCGTGCCGCATTGCCCCACCCTGCTGCCTGTAGCTTAAGGCTTGGCAAACCGCGGGTCCTTGATGAACTCCTCGTCGGTGAGCGTTTTCAGGAAGGCCACAATCTGCGCTTTCTCGGTGGCGGTCAGGTCCAGCGTGAAGCTTTGCTGGCGGGGGTCGTTGGTGGTGTTGAGCAGCAGCGGGTCGATGTTCGGGCTGTTCAGGGCCACGTGCTCGTTGTAGTGGTCCACGACTTGCTCCAGGCTGGTGAAGCGGCCGTCGTGCATATAGGGGGCCGTGAGGGCAATGTTGCGCAGGCTGGGCACCCGGAACTTGCCTTCGTCAGTCGGCAGGTTGGTTTGCGAGGCCAGGCCGCGGTCGGCGAAGGTTAGGTCCAGGCCGTTGTTGCTGAAGGTGTGGTTGGTTTGCAGCTCGCCGCTGTGACAGTCGCCGCAGTTGCCGCCCCGGAGGCGGCCGTTGGGGTGGGTGTTGAACAGCACCAGCCCCTGCTGCTCCACGGCGCTGAGGGCGGTGCGGTCGCCGCGCTGGAACTTGTCGTAGCGCGAGTTGCTCGAAATGAGCGTGCGCTCGAACTGCGCCAGGGCCTTGAGCGTGTTGGCTTCGGTGATGACGTCGCTGCCGAAGGCTTTGCCGAACAGCGGCGGGTAGGCGGCCTGCTGCTGCAGGCGGGCCACGCCGGCGCTCAGCGACTGGTGCATCTCCACGGGGTTTTCGATGGGGATGCGGGCCTGGCTCTCCAGGCTGGCCGCGGCGCCGTCCCAGTTCAGCTTGGGCTCCCACAGCAGGTTGGCCAGCGACATGGCGCTGCGCGGCGACAGGGCTTGGTTCACGCCACGGGCGCGGGCCAGCCCGTCGGTGAAGGCCAGCTCCTGGCGGTGGCACGACCCGCACGACACCGTGTTGTCAACGGACAAGGCCTGCTCGTAGAACAGCTTCCGGCCCAGGGCCACGCCTTCCACCGTGAGGGGGTTGTCGGCGGGCGGCGCCGACGGCTGCGGGAAGTTGCTGGGCAGCGTCAGGTTATACGCCGTGGGCCGGGTGCTGGGAGGGCCCGGGTCCACGGGGTCGGGGTCGTCTTGGCAGCCGGCCAGGGCCAGCGCCAATCCCATGCCCAGCCAGTAAGACGCTTTGGTGCTCATAAACAAAACTCAGCTTGCGAAGGAGTGATTTGAAGACAAGATACGGCGCTTGCCGACGCCGAACAGAACCACTGTAGAGACGCGACACTTGGCTACGCCGACCTGCGGTTCGCGTCTCCGGAGCCGCGCAGATGGCGCATGTAGTAAATCGTTCAACGCCAAGACGCGAAGTGTCGCGTCTCTACAGTTGTTCTGTTCAGGCGGCTGGTTGTTCAGACGGCCTTCGGGCGAAACCCGGCCACTGGTTTCCAACGGACGCGCCGGGCACCTGTTAGGTTCCGGCCCGCTTGTCCTCACACGCTCACCTCGAAGCTGACGATGGTGCCGCGGCCCAGCTGCGAGTTGATGGACAGCTCGCCACCGAGCAGCGCCACCCGGTTGCGCATGCCGGCCAGCCCAATGCCGGTGAGGGGCTGGGCGGCCAGCGCGGCCGTCTCGAAGCCGCAGCCGTTGTCTTCCACGCTCACTTCGAGGCGGCTGTCTTCGTGGGCCACGTGCACCACCACTTCGCTGGCGTGCGCGTGCTTCATCACGTTGTTGAGCAGCTCCTGCACCACGCGGTACACCGCAATTTCCACCTGCGGCGGCAGGCGCTGCTCCAGGCCGGCCACGTGCATGCGCACCGGCAGGCGCACCCGCGCCACCCGCTTCACCAGCTCTTCCAAGGCCGTGCGCAAGCCGAAGTCTTCCAGAATGCCGGGCGTGAGCTCAAAGGAAATGGTGCGGGCCGTGCGAATGGCCTCGTCCAGCAGCTTGAGCGACTCGCGCGGGGCGGCGTGGCTGCCTTCCAGGCTCAGCTTGGTGGCGTAGAGCACCTGGCCCAGGCCGTTGTGCAGGGCCTCGGCAATGCGCTTGCGCTCGTTTTCCTGGGTGGTGAGGATGGCGGCCAGCACCTCCTGCTGCCGGCGCAGGCGCAGGCGGGTGGCTTCTTCGGCCAGCCGGTCGCGCTCGGTCACGTCGCGGATGATGACGAGCACGCCGCTGGGCGCGGCGCGCCCGTCGTCTTTCAGGGGCACCAAAAAGGAGTCGTAGTGGCCGGGGCGCACGTGGAAGGGCTGCCCGGGGCAAGCCACCGTTTCACCGGCCAGCGCCTGCCGCACGGCCTCGTGCGATTTCTGGCCGAGAAAGGGCAGCACCTCAAACACCGGCCGGCCCAGCGCGGCGCCGGCCTCCTGGCCGAAGTAGCGGCCCACTTCGGCGTTCCAGGCCGTGATGCGGCCGTCGCGGTCCAGGGCCAGGATGCCGTCGACGGAGTTTTCGAGCAGGCTTTCGGTGAATTCTTTTTGGCGGCGCAGGGCGTTTTCGGCCTCGCGGCGGGGCGTCACGTCGCGCATGATGCCGATGAGGCGCCGGGACTGCCGGTGCTCGTCGAGCACCACGTTGCCGGTGGCGGCCAGGTAGCGCACCTCGCCGTCGGGCCGCACAATGCGGTGCTCCATGTCGAAGGGGCCCAGGCCGGCGACCACCCGCTGCAGCCCCGCCACCACGGCGGGCAGGTCGTCGGGGTGCACGGCGGTGCGCAGGGCGTCAAACGGCACCGGCTCGGGGTCGTAGGGCAAGCCCATCACGGCCTGGGCGTTGGCGTCCCAGTACAGCCGGTCTTCGTTCAATTCCCACAGCCATACCCCGCTTTTGGACGCGGCCAAGGCCATTTGCAGGCGCTGCTGGCTCAGGCGCAGGGCTTCGTTGGCGGCACGGGTGGCGGTCACGTCGCGCCACAGGATGTGCACCAGCGGCAGTGCCCCGCCCAATTCAATGGGCGTGAGCACGGCCTCGACCCAAATTTCTTCGCCCGTGACCTTGTACATCAGCGAGTCGCAGCGCTTCGAGCCCGTGCGCATGGCCTCGGCGGTGCTTTCGCGGTACAGGTCCACGGTGCGGCGGCCGTCGGGCTGCACTTCCGGGGCGTGGGCCCAGGCCACGCTGCCCACCAGCTGGCGCTTGTCGTGGGCGCCCAACAGGCGCAGGGCGGCTGCGTTGGCGTCCACAAACTGGTGGCCTTGCAGCAGCACCACGGCGTCGGCGCTTTCGGCAAACAGCTTGCGAAAGCGGGCTTCGCTCACGGCCAGCGCCTGGGTGGCCTGCTGCCGGGAAGTGACGTCGAGCACGGCCAGGCGGCACTGCGGGCCGGCGGGGCCCTCCACGCGCAGGCCCTCGAGCTGGCCGTAGAACGTGACGCCGTCTTCGCGCTGCAGCGGCAGCTCGGTGCGCTCGGTGACTTCGGAGGCGAACACCCGGGCCAGGAACTGCCCAAACTCGAACCGGTGCGGCGGGGCCACAAACAGGGCAAACCGGCGGTCCAGGAGCCGCACGCGCACGGTGCCCAACAGCTGGCTGGCGCACAGGTTGAGCTGCGTGACCACCCCCGCGGCGGTGAGGGTGAAATAGCCCACCGGAGCGAAATCGTAGAGGTCCACGTACTCGGCGTGGGCGGCCTGGGCCTGGGCCTGGGCGTGCAGCAGCTCTTCGTACTGCATTTCCAGCTCAATCTGGTGCACTTGCAGCTCCTGCACCAGGCGCTGGGTTTCCTCGGGCGTGTGGGGCAGGGCCACTTCCGTGACCAGCCGGCGGCGCTGCTCGGCGCGGGTGCGCAACTGCTGCAGTCCCGCGTGCGGGTCGGCCGTTTCCGGGGGGCCTCCCGATGGGATGGACGTGGGGGCAGAGTCGAATTCCATGGGACGGAAAAGGATGGGTTGTGGTAAGGTACGCAGGGCTCGGCCGCGGGTGGCGAAAACCGCTAACCTTTTGGCCGCCCCGCGGCCGCTCATTCCCAACCTTATTCTTTTTTTCTGCTTCATGCCCAGCAGCTTCCACTCCACCATGCCCGCGGCGGTCATTGCCAAGGCGAAAATTCACTTCGACGCCATCCCGCGGCCGCGGCCCCGTGCCTGCTCTCCCTGGCGCCGGAGAAGCGCAAAAGCACGCTCCGCACGGCCGGCGCGACGGTGGCCTTCATAACCACAGCCCGGTTCGGCCCCTAACCCAGCGGCCGGCGCGGGCGGCGGGGCAGCCGGCGGGCTACTTCAGCTGCCCCAGCAGCCAGGCCACGGCGGCGCCCTCGTCGGTGAAGGTGCGCAGGGCGAAGGGGTGAAACGGGGCGTAGGCAGTTTCCATCACGGCCTGCAGGGCGGGGTCGGCGCGCAGGAACTCGGCCCGCACGGGCGGCACCAGGAAGGCGACGCGCAGGCGGGCGGGGCGCAGCAGCGCGGCGGCGCGGGGCAGCCAGTCGGTGGTGACCCAGCGGGCGGCGTCCAGGGTGGTGGCGGGGCGGCGGCGCACGTCCAGCAGCCAGTGGGGCGTGCCCAGGGCCTCGGGGGCCTCCAGCACGGCTTCGTACTCGATGCGCTCGGTGCTGCCGGTGTAGGTACTGAGCCAGCGCACGGTGAACAGGTCGAGGTCGGGGCGGTAGGCGAATTGCAGGGGTAGCGGTGGCGGCATGGGCAAAGCGGGGCGGGGCGGGGAATGGTCAAAGCTACTGCGCCGCACGCTTTTCGAGTGCCGGCCGAAGCCCGCGCCCGGCCGCGCCGCTCAGCGGGCGCTGCCCTTGGTCAGCGTTTTACCTCTAGCCAAAACCCGTATTTGCCCTATCCAAACTCCGTATTTCCGCCTTGCCGACGGTTTTACGGGTGCCGAAATTTGTACTACCCCGCTCTACCCGCGGCGCCCACGGCCATGACGCACCTCGACCCCCGATTCGGCCCCAACGCCCAGACCCCGGAGCAGCGGGCGTACGTGCTCCGGCAGATGCTGGCCACCTTTCCGCGCCTGCGCGCCAAAGCCGCCAACTGCGGCCGGCAGCTGTACGCCCGCTACATCGCCGGCGAGCTCACCTGGGAAGAAGTCCACCAAGCCCTTAAGAGTGACTGAGTGAGGGAGTGAATGAGTGGATGAGTGAATGAAATGAAGAGGCAAACGTGGCTTCATTCGCTCATCCGCCCAGTCATTCACTCATTCACTCCTTCACTCCCTGGGAGGCTTCCTGCACGCCCAGCAGCAGGTGGCCCGTTTGGGCGCCGTGGCTGGTGATGCCCCGGCCGTAGAGCAGCAGCTCGCGCGGGCCGGCGTTGGGGAAATCGGCCACGAAGCGGAAGTCGTCGAAGGGCTGGTCGGGGTGCTGCAGGCACTCTTCGATGCGCTGGTGCAGGGCGGGCTGCTGCCAGGCCGCGCTGTCGAGCTGGCGCAGGGGCTGGCCCTTCACCTGAACGGGGTCGAGGCCGAAGAGTTCGGCAAAAGCCTGGCTGATGGCCAGCACGCGCTGCCCGGCGTCGAGCACCAACAGGGGCTCGCGCACGGTTTCCACAATGCTTTCGGCAAAGCGGGCGCTTTCCTGGAGCTGGGCTTCGAGGTGTTTGAGGGCCGTGATGTCGGTGAAGGTGATGACGGCCCCGCTGATGTAGTTGTCGAGGGTGCGGTAGGGCAGGATGCGCATGGCGTACCACTCGCCGCTGGTGGTCTGAATGTTGGCTTCCGTCGTCACCAGCCGGTCCAGCACCTGCTGCACGTCCTGAGCCAGGTGGTCGTAGCGCAGCGAGTTGGCGAAGTGGGTGATGGGGCGGCCCACGTCGGCCGGCATTAGCGAGATGATGCGGTGCACGGGCGGCGTGAAGCGCTTTATCACCATGTCGTTGTCGAGGAAAACGGTGGCAATCTCCGTGGCGTCGAGCAGGTTCTTCATGTCGTTGGCGGCCTGGCTCAGTTCCTCGGTTTTGCTCAGGTACTGCATGTTGAGGGTCATCAGCTCCTCGTTCAGGCTCTGCATCTCCTCCTTGTTGGTCATGGCCTCCTCGTTGGTGCTTTGCAGCTCCTCGTTGGCGCTTTGCAGCTCCTCGTTGGTGCTTTTGAGCTCTTCCACGCTGCTCTCCATCTCCTCAATGGTGTTTTGGAGGCGCTGCTTGGTGTATTGCAGCTCCTTTTCCAGGGCTTCTACCTGGGTGCCGCGGTCCCCGTTGGGCATGTGCGCGCCCTTGCCCAGGCGCACCTTGCGGGGGGTGGGCTGCTCTTCAAACACCACCAGCAGCAGGCCGGCCAGCTGCTCGCTTTCCTCCAGCACCTTCACCGTCACGCGCACGAGCTGCACGCCGGTGTCGAGGCGCAGCCGCACGTTGTCGGCCACCACGTCTTGGCGGGAGGTGGCGGCGCGGTGCACGGTTTCGCTGAGCTCGTAGTTGAGCTCCTCGCGGGCCATGTCGAAGATGTTCATGCCGCCCAGGCCGGGGGCGGGCTCCAGGTAGCGGCCGGTGCGGCCGTTCACGTACAGGATGACGCCCTTCGGGTTGATGACCACGGCGGGCGGGGTGTACTGGCGCAGCAGCACGCGCTGCACCAGCGTGGCAAACGGGCCTTCTTTGCGGGCGGACGGAAGGGTCATGGAACCGGAGGCAGTGGCCGGCGTGGGCTGCGCGTGCGGCCGGGCCAGGGAAAACGGAAAATTGGCGAGGCGGGTGAGCGAAGACGGCGTGTCGGTGCGGCGCGAGAGCTTCCACTTCACGTCCAGCGGCTGGAACAAGTCCTGAAAGCCGGTGAGGTTTTCGCTGGGCCCCAGAAACAGCAGCCCGTTGGGCAGCAGCGCGTAGTGAAACACCGGCACGAGGTTGCGCTGCAGCTCGGCGCTCAGGTAAATGAGCAGGTTGCGGCACACCAGCAGGTCGAGCCGGGTGAAGGGCGCGTCCTTGTTGAGGTTGTGGACGGCGAAGATGACGAGGTCGCGCACCTCCTTCTTGATTTGGTAGTGGCCGTCGGCTTTGGTGAAGAAGCGTTCCAGGCGCTCGGGGCTGACGTCGCCCGCGATGCTATCGGAATAGCTGGCGGCGCGGGCCGTTTCAATGCCCTCGGCGTTGAGGTCGGTGGCGAAAATCTGGATTTTAAGGTAGCGGT
>DASVTG010000373.1:0-7048 GCA_036387695.1 Hymenobacter sp.
TGCGCGGCGAGTGGAACCTGTGGCACAGCAGTACCGGCGGCTTCCTGGCCAAGAACGGCTTGCGCGTGGGCGGCGGCATCTTGCTGAATACCACCGACGGCCAGCTGCGCCCCGCGCCAAGCACCCAGCGCAGCGACGCCAACCTGAAAACGTATTCGCTTTCGGCGGCCTGCGACATCACGCCCAAGCTGAGCCTGGCCGCCCGCGCCAGCCTGGACCGGCGCGACTACAACGCCCAGTTTTTCTACACCACCAACCCCGGCGACCTGTCGCGCGAAACCACCAACAAGGACTGGTACCAGGGCCAACTGCGCTACCAGCACAACGAGCGCGCCCGCACCGAAGCGCAAGTCTCGACCAGCCGGGGCACCGACTACTACCTCTACACGCCCACCTCCGTGGCCAGCAACCACCTCACGCACTACACCAACGTGCTGCTGAGCCACCAACAGCAATTCTCCGACAAAGTGCGCGCCACGCTGGGTGGCCAGGCCGACCGCCGTGCCGTGACGAGCAATGACCGCGGCAACCACGCGCAGTGGCATTACGCCGCCTTTGGCGTGGTGGCCCTGACGCCCACCGCGGGCCTGGCCCTCACCGGCGGCCTGCGCGTGGACCACGACCAGGCCTATGGCACCGAGCTCGTGCCCCAGCTCAACGTGAGCCAGCAGCTAGGGGAGGCCCTGACGGTACGCGGAGCCATTGGCCGGGCCATTCGGGCGCCGGATTTTACGGAGCGCTACAATTCCAACGGCCGGGCTGGCGTTGTGCCGAACGGTTTCAACGTGGGCAACGCGGCGCTGCAAGCGGAGCGCACCACGAACTACGAGCTGGGCGCCGACTACCGCCCGCTGCCCGGCCTGACGGCCAAAGCCACGGGGTTTTTGCGCAAGGGCAACAACCAGATTGACTACGTGCCCACGCCCGGCGCCCGGGTCATCGAGGCCAGCGGCCTCCCCAACCTCAACGCCGCCAGCACCTACCGCTTCGCCCAAAACCTGTTTGACGTGACCACCCGGGGCGTGGAAACCGAGTGGACTTACGCGCACCAGCTCACGCCCAAAACCCGCTTCGACGGCAGCCTGGGCTACACCTACGTGAAGGTGAGCAATGCCGAAAACATCGCCTCGCAGTATTTGGCCAACATTGCCCGCCAAGTGGTTTCCGGCACGGTTGGCGTCACCTCCAACCGCTTCAATGCCAGCCTCAGCGGCCTGTGGAAGCAGCGCGACGGCAGCGCAGTGGCCGCCATCAGTCGTACGCAGCGCCCGGAATACATGGCGTTCAACGCCCGCGTGGAAGCGGCCTTGCTGCCCCAGCGGCTGTGGCTGACCGGGCAGGTTCAGAACCTGTTCAACGAGAAATATTCTGACCTACTGGGCGCCCAAATGCCCACTCGCTGGCTGATGGGCGGCGTGCGGCTGGCCCTGCGCAAGTAAGGCCAGTCAACAAGTGGGGAGGAGGAAATTGCGAAACACGGGAGTACGTGCCGTACCTTTGCGGCATCAATTCTTTCTCCCAAAGGATTGTTTTTATAAAGAGGCGCTGAGAGACAGGCTCTAAGATGCGCCGGCAACCATCCGCAACCGCGGGCAAGGTGCCAATTCCTGACCATATAAAAACAAGTTGCCGTGGACGCTGCCAACAACCTTCTCGTTTCTCCCGCCTCGTTTCAGGCCCGCGCCGTTGCGGTGCGCCCGGCTGGTCTGGGCTGTTGTTGTTGCTTGGCTTAGATGCCCTTGTTCCGGTTGATTTTCCGGGGATGAGGTGGTGGAGGCGCGTGCAGCGCGTTGTTCCCTCCGGTTCCTTTTGTGGGTTTTGCTCGGGTGGCCCTGTATGCGCTGCCGCAACGCATGCGTATCGTCTGAGCGAACGCGGCCCCAAGCCCAAATTAATTTCTCGTGCACCAATCGCCCATTTCGCGGCTGAATTGTTGACTAACTCCGTTTCTTATAACCCCCTCAAGTTTATGGCCTCCTCGCAAAAGCCCATTGGCATCTATTTCGAGCACCCCGAATGGTTCAAGCCGCTCTTCGCCGAGCTGGACCGTCGCGAGCTGCCCTACGAGAAGATAGACGCCGCGCATCACCTTTTCAATCCCGCCGAAAAAGAAAGCCGCTACAGCCTGGTGGTGAACCGCATGAGCTCGTCGGCCTACCTGCGCGGGCACGGGCAGGGCATTTTTCACACGGCGGGCTACGCCACGCACTTAGAGCGCATCGGCACGCGCATCATCAACGGCTCGGCGGCCACCGCCATTGAAACCAACAAGGCCCGGCAGCTTTCGTTGTTCGAGTCGCTGGGCCTGAAATACCCCAAGTCGTTCGTGATTAACCACGCCTCGCGCGCCATCGACGCGGCCAAGGAGCTGCGCTTCCCCATCGTGGTGAAGGTCAACATCGGGGGCAGCGGCGCGGGCATCATCCGCTTCGACACGCCGGAAGGCCTGCAAGCCGCCGTCGACAACAACCAGATTGACCTCGGCATCGACCAAACTGCCTTGGTGCAGGAATACGTGACGCCCCGCGGCGGCAACATCCACCGCGTGGAGACGCTGGATGGCAAGTTCCTCTACGCCATGAAGGTGTACACCACTGGCGAGAGCTTCAACTTATGCCCCGCCGAAATTTGCCAGATTCCGGAAGAACAGTCGGCTGAATTCTGCCTGACCGAGGCCCCGAAAAAAGGCATCCAGGTGGAAGCCTTCACGCCCCCGGCCGAGGTGATTGCCGCCGTGGAGCGCATCGTGGCCGCCGCCAAAATTGACGTAGGCGGCATCGAGTACCTCATCGATGAGCGCACCGGCGACGTGCTGTTCTACGACATCAACGCCCTCTCCAACTTCGTGGCCGACGCCGTGAATGTGGTCGGATTTGACCCCTACGCCCGCTTCGTGGACTACCTCGAAACGCAGCTACCGGTGGCTGTTGCTGCGCCAGCTGAACTGGCGACTGCTTAATTAAATATCGTAGGAACGCGCCACGGCGCGTTCAAACCCGGAACGATGTCACCTGCCATTCCGGGCGCGGGTTGGCATTCGTGCCAATGCCGAACGCGCCGTGGCGCGTTCCTACATCATCTTAACACGCTTACTATGAAATTTGGATATTGGATGCCCATTTTTGGGGGCTGGCTGCGCAACGTGGAAGACGAACAAATGCCCACCGATTGGCGCTACGTCAAGCAATTGGCGCAGCGCAGCGAGGCGCTGGGCTACGACCTTACGCTGATTGCCGAGCTGTACCTGAACGACATCAAGGGCACCGAAGCGCCGTCGCTGGAAGCGTGGAGCACGGCCGCGGCGCTGGCCGCCGTCACTGAGCAGTTGGAAATCATGGTGGCCGTGCGTCCCACGTTTCACAACCCCGCCCTGCTGGCCAAGCAAGCCGCCAACATCGACCTGATTGCGCCGGGCCGCCTGTCGCTGAACGTGGTATCGAGCTGGTGGCGCGACGAGGCCACCAAATACGGCCTGCACTTCGAGCAGCACGACGACCGGTACGCCCGCACCCGCGAGTGGCTGGACGTGGTGACCAACGTGTGGAAGCAGGACCATTTCAGCTACGAGGGCAAGTATTACCAGGTGGCCGACAACATCCTGCAGCCCAAGCCCGCCAAGGCCCCGTTCCTGTACGCGGGCGGCGAGTCGGAAGCGGCCAAAGACCTCATTTCCACGCAGTGCGACGGCTACGTGATGCACGGCGACTCGCCGGAGCAAATCGGAGCGCGCATTGCCGACATGCGCCGCCGCCGCGAGCAGAAGGGCCTGCCGCCCATGAAGTTTGGGGTGGCCGGCTACACCATCGTGCGCGACAACGAGCAGGACGTGCAGAAGGAGCTGGACCGCATCACCAACGTGAAATCCTCGGCGGCGGGCTACGAAAACTACCAGCAGTGGCTGGCCGGCACGCAGCTGGAGCAGCAGGTTTCGCTGCACGACTACTCGGTGTCGAACCGCGGCCTGCGCACCGGCCTCACGGGCACGCCCGCCCAATTGCAGGACCGCATCGGGGCATTTGAAGCCGTGGGAGTGGACTTCTTCCTGCTGCAAGCCAGCCCGCAGCTGGAGGAAATGGAGCGGTTCTCGGAGTCGGTTATTCAGGTGCTGGCGTAGGCTGCTATTGGCAGCAGTACTGTTTTGTTCATAGGCTGTCATGCTGAGCGAAGTCGAAGCATCTCTCCCGCAATAGTAAATAGTTACTTGCGCAGTAGAGATGCTTCGACTTCGCTCAGCATGACGTTCTTTTTCTTGGCGTCCCAACCGGCGCGTTTCAACAATTTCATGCTTAAAAAATCACTCGAGCTGCTTCGGGCCGAAGCGGCCGAAACGGGGGCCAACACCCTCAAGCGCAGCCTCAATGGCGTCAGCCTGATTGCCATTGGCATCGGCGTTATCATCGGCGCGGGCTTGTTCTCGCTCACGGGCATTGCGGCGGCGAACAACGCTGGGCCAGCCGTGACGCTCTCCTTTGTGGTAGCTGCCGTGGGCTGCGCTTTTTCAGCGCTGTGCTACGCGGAGTTTGCGGCACTGGTGCCCGTGTCGGGCAGTGCGTATACCTATTCCTACGCCACCATGGGCGAGCTGTTCGCCTGGATTATCGGCTGGGACTTGGTGCTCGAATACTCGGTGGGCGCGGCCACGGTGGCCATTAGCTGGTCGCAGTACCTCATCAAGTTCCTAAGCAAATACGGGCTGCACATTCCGGCCCAGTTGGTCATGTCGCCGTTTGAAACGGCGACACTGGCCGACGGTTCCACCGTGTCGGGCTTTGTGAACGTGCCGGCCATGCTCATCGTGCTGGCCATCACGGCCATTGTCACGCGGGGCACCAAAGGGTCGGCGTGGTTCAACGCGCTGGTGGTGGCCCTGAAAGTGGCCGTGGTGCTGGTGTTCATTGCGCTGGGCTGGCAGTACATCGACCCGGCCAACTACCAACCCTACATTCCGGCCAACACCGGCACGTTTGGCGAGTTCGGCCTGAGCGGCATTCTGCGCGGCGCGGGCGTCATCTTCTTCGTGTTCATTGGCTTCGACATCGTGGCCACCATGGCGCAGGAAACCAAAAACCCGCAGCGCAACATGCCCATTGGCATCCTCGGCTCGCTGGCGGTGTGCACGGTGCTGTTCGTGCTGTTTGGCCACGTGCTCACGGGTTTGGCCAACTACACGGAGTTTAAAAACAGCGCCGCGCCCGTAGCCATTGCCATCGAAAAAACGCCCTACGCCTGGCTCAGCTCGGCGGTAATTTTGGCCATTCTCATCGGCTACACCTCCGTAATATTGGTGGATTTGCTGGGGCAGTCGCGGGTGTTTTTCTCGATGTCGAAGGACGGGCTGCTGCCGCCGGTGTTTTCGCGCCTGCATCCCAAGTTCAACACGCCGTTTCAGTCCAGCTTGCTGCTGGGGCTGTTCATTGCGCTGTTTGCCGGGTTCGTGCCCATTGCCGTGGTGGGGGAAATGACGAGCATCGGCACGCTGCTGGCTTTTGTGATGGTGTGCCTCGGCGTGCTCATCATGCGCCGCACCAACCCCGACGCGCCGCGGCCGTTCCGCACGCCGTGGGTGCCCGCGGTCCCGATTCTCGGCATCGTGGTGTGCCTCGTGATGATGGCTTCGCTGCCCTGGGAAACCTGGCTGCGGCTCATCGTTTGGCTGGCGCTGGGCATGATTATCTATTACGGCTACGGCAAGAAGCACAGCAAGCTGCGGCTGGCGCAGGCGGCCGGGGAAGGCAAGGGGCAGTAGCGCCCGCTGCCAACATTCCGGGCGCGGGCACTATTTTGCTTGCCCATTCCTCTTTTCTTGTTTCGATGGAGCCCGTTCTGCCGCCGGCCGCTGCCCTTTTTCCCAACGCCGAACCCGCCACGGCCCCGGCCGAGCAGGCTCCTGAGGTGCTGCCCCGCCCGGTACCGGCCTACCCCACGCTGCGCGAAAGTTGGGCGACGATGGGGTGGTACCTGCTGGCCGCGCTGGTGGTAGGGGGGCCAGCCACCTCTTGCTGAGCACCTTCACCGCGTTGCCGCGCGTGCAGCTCCTCCTTTTGGCGGCGGCCTTGGCCAATGCGGCCTTGCTGGTTTTTCTGCGCTGGAAGGCCAAGGCCCGCTGGCAGCCCTGGCAGCTGCTGGGGCAGGCCCGGCCCTGGCACTTCGCGGTGCTGCCCGCCGTGGTGGTGGCCGCGCAGCTGGTTCTCTCGCTGCTGCACTACCTGCACCTGCCGGATAGCATGGGGGCCAAGTTTCAGGAGCTGAGCCACTCGCTGGTGGTGGCGCTGCTGCTGGGCGCGGTGGCGGCGCCGGTGCTCGAAGAGCTGCTGTTTCGGGGAGTGGTACTGAACGGGCTACTGCGCAACTACCGTCCTTGGGTGGGCATAGGGCAGTCGGCGCTGTTGTTTGGCCTCATTCACTTCAATCCGGCCCAGAGCGTGAGCGCCGCGCTGCTGGGCTTGCTGCTGGGCTGGCTGTTCTACCGCACCCGTTCGCTGGGGCTATGCATTATGGTGCACGCCATCAACAACGGCATTGGCTTTGCGGCCATGCACTCGGCCCGGCCCGCCATCAAACAAGCCCAGTCGATGGCCGAAGTGTTCGGCTCGACTGGGGGCCATGCTTTGGCCGTGGGGGCATCGGCGGCGGTGTTGGCCGGCTATGTGTGGGGCGTGCAGCGCACCACCCACGTGGCGCCCCCGGCGTGAGCGGACGTTTAGGGGCATAAAAAAAAGGACGGGCCGCAAACTGCGGTCCGTCCTTTTTTGTGAAGCTGACCAGCGTTTAGCGGGCGCTCTCGTCGCTGTCGGTCAGGCGGGTGGTGCGGGTCTGGGTGGCGCCGAGCTGCTCGACTTGCACGTCGGTGCTGCGCACGGTGTCGCGCACGACCTGGTCGCGCTCGGTCACTTCCTTGCCGATGCTCACCTCGCCCACCACGCGGGCCTCTTTGGCCACCACGGCGCGCTCGGCCGATTCGGTCACGCTGATGTCGCCTTCTTTGAACGCGTTGAAGTCGGCTTCCGTGGCCGGGCGGTTCACGTCGCGGCGCTGGACGTTGACGTGC
>DASVTG010000374.1:0-18546 GCA_036387695.1 Hymenobacter sp.
GGGCTCCCCGGCCAAGCGGTGCGAGGGGCACGGCCGCTTTTGCCGTCAGCGCATGGCGGCCTCCACCGTGCTGGCCACGTAGTCCTGCTGCTCTGCGGTCAGCCGGGGGTGCATCGGCAGCGACAGCACCTGCCGGCACAGGCCCTCCGCCACCGGAAATTGCCCTGCCCGAAACCCCAGGGCCGCATAAGCGGGCTGCGCGTGCACCGGCAAGGGGTAGTAAACCATGGTGGGAACGCCGCAGCGTTTGAGGAAATGCTGGAGCTCGTCGCGGCGGCCGGCCTCCGCAATCTGCAGGGTATACTGATGAAAAACGTGGGTGCTGCGCGGGTCGCGAACCGGAATTTGCAACCCGGCTATTCCGCGTAGGCCGGCATCGTAGCGCGCGGCCACGGCTTGGCGGGCGGCGGTGGCGGCGGGCAGGTACCGGAGTTTCACCCGCAGCAGGGCAGCTTGCAGCGTGTCGAGCCGGGAATTGAGGCCAATGTGCTGGTGGTGGTATTTCTGGCTCTGGCCGTGGTTGGCTAGCTGGTGCAGCAGGGTGGCGCGGGCCGGGTCGCGGGTGATGAGCGCGCCGCCGTCGCCCATGGCACCCAGGTTTTTGGACGGGAAAAAAGAGGTAGTGCCCACCTCGCCCACGGTTCCGGCCCGCGCGGTTTCGCCGCTGGCAAAGCAGAACGCGGCGCCGAGAGCCTGCGCATTGTCTTCAATCAACGCCACACCGCTGCGCTGGGCTATGGCGCGCAAGGCTTCCAAATCGGCGCATTGCCCAAACAGGTGCACGGCCACCATGGCCCCGGTCCGCGGCGTGAGCGCCGCCTCCACGGCGGCGGGGTCGATGTTGAAAGTGTCGGGCCGCACGTCCACCAGCACGGGGCGCAAGCCCAGCAGCGCCGCCGCTTCCAGCGTGGCCACGTAGGTGAAGGCTGGCACGATGACTTCCGCGCCGGCGGGCAGGTTCAGGCTCATCAGGGCCAGGGTGAGGGCGTCGGTGCCGTTGGCGCAAGGCACCACCTGGGCGCCGCCCAAGTATTGGCCTAGCTCTTCCGCAAACTGATGCACGGCAGGCCCCTGGATGAACGCCGCGGTGGCCATCACCTCGCGCAGGGCCTCATCCAATGCCGGCTGCATGGCGGCGTGCTCAGCCGCCAAATCAAGCAGCAGAATGGGGGAAGAAGGAGCGGGAAGAATCAAGACAGAGCCATAAAGAGCCCGCCAAAGATACTGGGCAAACTCAGGCCAGTTCCCGCAGGAGCCAGTGCAATTTCAAGAGGTCGAGGACCCCAAGGCGGGGCGCGGCCGACAGCAACTGCCGGCGCAATGCCGGCGCCGCCACTCCCAAAGCCACGCGCGCGGCCGATGCTAGCCCCACCCGACGCAGGCGCTGCGCCGTCTGCAAAAGGCGCGACCCGTCGGCCCGCCCGCTCTCCCGGAAAACCGCAGCCAGGTTGCGCACCGCTTGCTCGCTTTTCTGCAGAAAGGCCACGGCGGGGTCCAGCCCGTTGTGCAGCACCGGGTTGTCAAGGTGGAGAATGGGGATTTGAGCCGCCGCCAACGCTTCGCCAAACAAGGTGTCTTCGTGGCCATACCCCGTCAGCTTTTCGTTGAGCGGATAGCGCCGCAAAACGCTGGTTTGAATCAGGGCGTTATTAACGGCCAACTGCTGGTAAGGTGCCCGTTGGCGCACGGCGGCTGGGCGGGCTTCCCGGGCCTGGCCGTATTGCCAGCGCAGGCGCAGGCCGGGGTCGGCGGGCGGGGCGGGGGCGTAGGCGGTGCCGCCAACGAGCACGCAGGCGCGGTGGCGCGCCTCGGCATAGCGGGCCAACAAGCCCTGGTCGGGCAGCAAGCTGTCGTTGTCGAGCAGCAACAGCCACTCGTGTTTGGCCGCGGCAGCCAGTTGGTTGCGAATGGCGCCCCGGCCCACGTTGCGGGGCAGTTCGTGGTAGCGTACGCCCGGAAGCGCTTGCAAGGGCCGGTTCTCGACGCGAATTTCTTCCCGCGACGCGTCGTCAAATAAGAGGATTTCGACCGGGCCGGGCCAATCGGTTTGCTGGGCCACGAGGGCTTTCACCAATTCGCCGACCTGCCAATCATACACCGGAATCAATACCGAAAGCCCTGGCGTCATGTTACTTGACAAATAGCATGGAGCAAGCAGTAAGTAAGGGCAACAGGCTAGGACTGGCGAGCCGAATCCAGCAGCTCACCGTCCTTGCAAGTCAGCACGCGGTGCGGGTATTTTTCAATCAGCTGGAAGTTGTGCGTGGCCATGAGAATGGCGGTGCCCGAATTGTTGATTTCGCCAAACAGCTGCATGATGCTGGCCGAAACGTCCGGGTCGAGGTTGCCGGTGGGCTCGTCGGCCAGCAGCAGCACGGGCTCGTTGAGCATGGCGCGGGCGATGACCACCCGCTGCTGCTCGCCGCCCGAAAGGCGGTGCGGCATGCGGTTGGCGGCCCCGTTCAGGCCCACTTGGGTGAGCACGTCGCTCACGCGCTGCTGCTTTTTGGCCTTGCCTTTCCAGCCCGTGGCGTTGAGCACGAACATCAGGTTTTCGGCCACCGTGCGGTCGGAGAGGAGCTGAAAATCCTGGAAAACGATGCCCAGCCGGCGGCGCAGATAGGGCACCTTGCTGGCCGGCAATTTGGGCAGTGAAAACCCGGCCACCTGGCCCATGCCGCTTTGCAGCGGCAAGTCGGCATACAGGGTTTTCAGCAGCGACGATTTGCCCGAACCCGTGCGCCCCACCAAGTAGGCAAAGGCGCTTTTCTCCAGCGAAAACGACACGCCCTGCAGCACAGCTTGTTGCTCCTGCATAATGGTGGCGTCGTGTAGCTCAATAACGTTCTCGGACATTGGTAACGCGAAACTCCTGCTTGTAATGGTGATAAAATAGGCGGTGGCCCTAACCCGCAAGTGGCTGCCCCGTATGCGCTGTTATAGAAGCACCAACTACAGCGCCAAGGGCCGCAATTTGCCAAACTCCAGGTCGGCAATCACCGCGGCCAGTTCGGCCTCCTTCCCCTCCAGCCCGTACCGATGCAAATCTTTCAACGGACGGTCGGCTCGGAAGTAGGCAATGAGCACAAAGGCCTCGTCTCGCAGCTGGATGTAATCCGGAATTTTGGCCTTGCCTTTTACTTTGATGATGTACATTGTGGGAATCATGAGTTTTGAATTATGAGTTATGAGTTGGCTCCACGGTCGCTTTAGCTTATGGTTTTAACTCATAATTCATAATTCAAAACTCATAATTAAAAGTTAAGAATTAACTTTTTGGTGGTCGGCGAGGAAGGTGGCGAGGCCTTTGTCGGTGAGCGGGTGGTTCAGCAGGCCCGTAATCACGTTCAGCGGGCAGGTCACCACGTCGGCGCCGATTTCGGCGCACTGAATCAGGTGGGGCACGTGGCGAACCGAGGCCGCCAACACTTCGGTGGGGTAGCCGTAGTTGCTGAAAATCTGCACGATTTGCTCGATGAGCTGCAGGCCGTCATGGCCAATGTCGTCGAGGCGGCCCACGAAGGGCGACACGTAGGTAGCGCCTGCTTTGGCCGCCAGCAAGGCTTGGCCGGCCGTGAAAATCAGGGTGCAGTTGGTTTTGATGCCCTTGTCCGAGAAATACTTGATGGCCTTGATGCCGTCCTTAATCATCGGCACTTTCACCACGATGTTGGGGTGCAGCTCGGCAAGCTCTTCGCCTTCGCGGATGATGCCGTCGTAGTCGGTGGCAATGACCTCGGCCGACACGTCGCCGTCCACCAGCTCGCAAATTTGGCGGTAGTGGGCCATCACGTTGTCAACGCCGCGGATGCCTTCTTTGGCCATCAGCGAGGGGTTGGTGGTCACGCCGTCGAGCACGCCCAGTTCTACGGCTTCGCGGATGTCGTCAAGGTTGGCGGTGTCAATGAAAAACTTCATGTTTTGGCTGTTAGCGGATGGCTATTAGCTGTTAGCTGCTTTTTGAAGCCCGCTACCCGAACAAAAGCCAACAGCTAACGGCTGTCAGCTAACAGCTAATACAAAAAAGAATCGGCCCCAAAGCTACTCATTGGGCCGCCAACACGCGGAACTGAGCAGCAACGGGGCCGACTGGAAAAGACAAAAAAAAGCAAGCCAAAATCGCACCGCTACAACCACCTACCCTTGCTACCTTCCGGTCCTGGGGGAGTTCAGCAGGAGCTGGTCGTTCTGACTTGCCGCTGCAAAGATAGGCACAGACGCCGCAGAATTGGCGAATGGCGCACATTTTTTTGCAAGCGCGCGGTTTGCTGGCTGGGTGGTGCCGGACGGGGCCGCCGGCAAGCTTATCCATAAAACGCATAAACCGAGGCTAAATCCGTGAGTAGCTTTGCGGCATGGAACGACTTATCATTCTGGATTTCGGCTCGCAATACACGCAATTGATAGCCCGGCGCATCCGCGAGCTGCACGTGTTTTGTGAAATTCACCCCTATACCCACGCCCCGAACCTCGCTTTGACTGAGGACATTCGGGGCGTTATTCTTTCCGGCTCGCCGTGTTCGGTGCGGGAAGCAGGCGCCCCCAACCCCGACTTGAGCCACTTGCTGGGCCATGTGCCGCTGCTGGGCGTGTGCTACGGCGCGCAGCTGCTGGCCCAGCAGGGCGGCGGCGAGGTCACGCCGGCCACCATCCGCGAGTACGGCCGCGCCCGGTTGGCTGAGCTGAACGACGCCTCGCCGCTGCTGCACGGCATGCACGCCGGCTCGCAGGTCTGGATGTCGCACGGCGACACCATCCTGACGCTGCCCACCGGCTACGACATCATTGCCAGCACGCCGGAAGTGGCCGTGGCGGCCTTCAAAATCGAGGGCCAGGAAACCTACGGCATTCAGTTTCACCCCGAAGTGACGCACTCCACCGAGGGCAAGCAGCTGCTGCACAACTTCGTGGTCAACATCTGCCAGTGCGCCCAAAGCTGGACGCCCGACCACTTCGTGGATTCGGCCGTGCTGGCCCTGCAGCACACCATTGGCCCCGACGACCAGGTGATTCTGGGGTTGTCCGGCGGCGTCGACAGCAGCGTGGCGGCGCTGCTGCTGCACCGCGCCATTGGCCCGCGGCTGCACGGCATTTTTGTGGACAATGGCCTGCTGCGCAAAGACGAGTACGAAACCGTGCTGAAGGCCTACGAAGGCCTCGGCCTGAACGTGACCGGCGTGCCGGCCGCTCCCGAGTTCTACGCCGCTCTGGCCGGCCTCAGCGACCCCGAAGCCAAGCGCAAGGCCATTGGCCGCACGTTTATTGAGGTGTTCGACCGCGAAGCCCACAAGGTGGAAGGCGCCGCGTGGCTCGCGCAGGGCACGATTTACCCCGACGTGATTGAGTCCGTTTCGGTGCACGGTTCGTCGGTCACCATCAAAAGCCACCACAACGTGGGCGGGCTGCCCGCCGACATGAACCTGAAGGTGGTGGAGCCCTTGCGCATGCTCTTTAAAGACGAGGTGCGAGAAGTGGGCGCCGCGCTGGGCCTGCCGGCTGAAATCCTCAACCGCCACCCGTTCCCCGGCCCTGGCCTGGGCATCCGCATCCTCGGCGACGTCACGCCCGAAAAAGTGGACCTGCTCCAACGGGCCGACGGCGTGTTCATCAACCTGCTCAAAGAGCACGGCCTCTACAGCAAAGTGTGGCAGGCCGGCGCCATGCTGCTGCCCGTGCAGAGTGTGGGCGTGATGGGCGACGAGCGCACCTACGAACGGGTGGTGGCCCTGCGCGCCGTGACCAGCGTAGACGGCATGACGGCCGACTGGGCGCATTTGCCTTATGAGTTTCTGGCCGAAGTCAGCAACAAAATCATCAACCAGGTGCGGGGCATCAACCGCGTGGTGTATGACATTTCAAGCAAGCCGCCGGCGACGATTGAGTGGGAATAAGGACCACAGATTTAGCGGATTGTAACGGATGAAACGGATTTTTTATGGTTCTGCGCTGGACTTTCTCGGAAGTCGTGCGCCTGAAGCCAGGTAGGAGTCAATAGGCTCTATCGCCAAATGAACACGAAAGCGCAGAACCACAAAAAATCCGTTTCATCCGTTACAATCCGCTAAATCTGTGGTCTTTCACTGCCTCCAACACATGCCCGACGAGGGCCCTGGCCACGCGGCCGACTGGCTGGCCACGCACGGGCATTCGCTCACGCTCACGCGCTTATTCGAGGCCAGCCCGGTTTTTCCGGAGTTGAGCTCCTTTGATGGCCTGTTGATTTTGGGTGGGGCAATGAGCGTGCACGACGAGGACAAACTGCCCTGGCTGCGCGACGAGAAGGATTTTATCAAGCAGGTGTTGCGGACCGGGAAAGTGACGCTGGCCATCTGCCTGGGGGCGCAATTGGTGGCCGAGGCGTTGGGGGCCGAGGTGCGGCCGAACCATGAGCCGGAAATCGGTTTCTGGACGGTGCGGTTCTCGGCCAAATCATTGGAGCACCCCCTGCTGCGCGGCTGGCCGGAAAAAGCAGCCGTGCTGCATTGGCATCTCGATACGTTTACGGTGCCGCCGGGGGCCATGCGCGTGGGCATGTCGGCGGGCTGCGCCACGCAGGGTTTCGTGTGGGGCGATGGCGTTATCGGCCTGCAGTTTCACCCGGAGATGACGGTGGAAATGGTGGAGAAATTGATGGCTTTCGAAAACCACGAAGCGGTCGAGGAACAGCAATTTGTGCAAACCACCGAGCAGATTCGGTCCAAGCTAAAATCCGTTTGGAAGGGGCGCAAACTGCTGGAGTCGCTGCTGGCCAACCTGGTGGCGGTGCATGAGGGAGAGGTAAACAGTTAAAAGTTGAGAGTTAAAAGTTAAAAGCAAGTGACCTGATGTTCAACTTTTAACTCTCAACTTTTAACTGTCTAGAACCCTTTCGGCAACTCAATCCCTTTGATGGTCTTGTACAAGCTCAAGGCGTTTTGGTCGGTCATGCCGGCCACGAAGTCGGTGAGCAGCAGAATTTTCTCGTAAGCCGAAACGTGGGCCTGGTGGCCTTCGGCGCGGAACTGCTCGGGCAGCAACAGCAGCAGCTTGCGGCTGCGGTGGCCTTGGCCTTCGTCGAACACGGCGCAGAGAAAAGCATCGAGCAGGCCGCCGAGCACTTCGAAACCTGCGGCCTCAATTTCAAGCACGGGGCGACTGCGGTACAGCTTTTCGATGCTGAGGCGTTGCACTTCCTGCAAATCAGTCCAGCACGACAGTTCTTTGATGAGGGGCTGGTCGTATTCGCCCCGAAGGATAGCGGGCGCGTGCTGCGCAAACAAGCCCGCGGTTTCGGCCACCAGCTTGCCAATGAGCCGGGCCCGGATGTAGCCCAGTTCCTCGCGCCAGTCGTGCCATTGCACGCTGCCCACGCGGCCGGCCGGGTCGTTCAGCATCTTTTTGAGCAAGGGGAGGCCAGTTTCGGGAGCAATCAAGCCGAGTTTCAGGCCGTCTTCAAAATCGATGATGCGGTAGCACAAATCGTCGGCGGCTTCCACCAGAAAGGCCAGGGGGTGCCGGTGGTAAAAGCCGGCGCTCCCGTCCTTGGCCAATAGTCCCAGCTCGGTGGCGACGTGCTGAAAACGCCCGTTTTCGGTTTGAAAATGGCCGTACTTTTTTTCGGAAGCGCCGCCTACTTTGGCCGTTTCGGCCACGAGGCTGGGCCGGGGGTATTTGGTGAAGGCACCCAGCGTGGCGTAAGTCAGCCCAAGGCCGGCAGTACCGCTACTGTGGGCCGCGTAGGTGTGCGTGAGAATGCGGAAGCCCGCCGCGTTGCCTTCAAAATGCTGCAAGTCGGCCACTTCGGCCGCCGTGAGCTTGGCGAGGTACGACGCGGCCGCGGCGCTGGCAAAATAGCTGCTGATGGCGTCTTCGCCGGAATGGCCAAAGGGCGGGTTGCCGATGTCGTGGGCGAGGCAGGCAGCAGCCACGATGTCGCCGCAGTCCTGGTCGAGGTTGGGCAGGAGCTGGGTCAAAGCGGCGTCGTTTTCCAGCAGCTGGCGCGCGGCCAGGCGGCCCAGGGAGCGGCCCACCACGGCGGTTTCGAGGGAGTGGGTGAGGCGCGTGTGCACGAAGTCGGTTTCGGGCAGGGGCATCACCTGGGTTTTCCGCTGCAGGCGCCGAAAGGCGGAGCTGAACACCACCCGGTCTCAGTCCTGCACAAAAGCGCCGCGCACGGGAGCGGCACTGGGCGGTGGCAGTTGCTGGTCGGGGAAGCGGCGCTGCGAGAGCAGGCGCGGCCACTGCATGGGTTCGGGCATAAAAGAGAAAACTTGAAGTTACTGGGCCAGCGCCTGGTCCAGAAACCGCAGAGGATTGGCTTGGTTGAGGTTCAACACGAAGCGGATGCGGCGGGTGAAATCGTGGAAGCTGTCGGGAACGCCTGACTGATACTGCGAGCCTGCCACCGGCAGGTACAGCTCGAAAAAGTTGCGGACAACCGGCACCACCACGCCGGCGTCGTAAAAGAGGCGCTGGCCCGGGCGGTCGAGGAAGCGCTGCCGTTCGGCGGTGGCCCCGAAATCGGCGAACACGGCCAGGCGGGTTACCGGCAAGTCGGCCTGCAAATTCACGGTGCTCAGCCATTTGCCGCTGCCCACGGGCACGAAGGCTTTGAAAGCGCCGTCGCGGTTATCGGTTTGGTGCACTTGGGCCGTGAGGGCGTCGGAGATTTGCTGGCGGTCGAGGAAGGCGGTTTGGCGGCGGTAATCGGGGCTGCCGCTCAGGCCGAGCACGAAGGCCGAGTTGAACGACTGATTCAGGAATCGACCGCCGAAAAGCCGCACCATGACCCGTTTTTTGGGTGAATAAAACCGCTGGTAGCTGGCCTCGGCGCGCAGGAGCACCGCCTGGGTGTTGCCCAACTCGCCGCCGTCGGGCTTGTTGTCGAAGTTGTTCAGCTCGACCAGGGCGCTCCACTTTTGCAGGGCGTTGCCGCCGCGCACGCCGTATTCGGCGGTGATGATGCTGTTCAGGCCGCGGTCCTGGTCGTCGATGGACGTGAGGGCCAGCTTGATTTGGTGCTGGGGCCGGTCGTAGGCCGAGTGGGGCAGCAGGAAGGTGAGGCTGGGCTCCAGCTTGAGGTAGCGCTCGAAGCGCTGCAGCGTGACGCCGGTGGTCACTTGGCGGCTGCCTTTGGCGGGCAGCACGTTCAGGTTGAGGGTGGCGATGCCGTTGAGCTCGTTGCGGCTGAAGCTGTACAGGGGCATGGCCAGGTATTGCAGCTTTTTGGGCGTTAGCAGGCTGTTGTAGAAGGCCGCGCCCAGCATGAGCTTGTCCGAAGTATTGGCCCCCAGCACCGGCGCCCAGTAAATAGCCGACCGGTCCCAGCGCTCCACGCCGGCCAGGGGCTGCAGCCGCAGCGGCTCCCAGCGGCGGAAGTTGCCGTCGCTCAGCTTCAGCCGGTCGTCGCGGCGGTTGAGCTGAGGCGTCACGTATCCGGCGTCGACCACCACCGCGGCCACGTTTTCGCGGCGGAAATCGAGCTGCTGTTCGGCGTCGTCCTCGGGGTCGCCGAAGGGGGCGGTCCACAGGGTTTGCAGCACCCTGCCCTGCGCGTCCACCGTGGAAACAGGCACGGCCCAGAGCACCGGCGAGTCGGTACGCACCAGCACTTTCACCAGGTCGCCAAGCTGTTGGGTGGCAAAAATGTCGGCGTTGTACTCCCGGGTGTTGGTGAGCATTTCCCGGAAAAACCAGTCCAGCTTTTGCCCCGTGCTTTCCTCGAACACCGCCTCCAGGTCTTCGGGGTAAGGGTGCTTGAACTGCCATTTGGCGTAGTAGGCCCGCATGGCTGCGTCGAACCTTTCCTGCCCCAGATAGCCGGCCAGGTACTTAAACAGGGCGGCCGTTTTGTAATACACAATCGTCCCGTAATTCCCCTTGCCAAAAGCAGCGGAGGTGGGGCCCTGCACCGGCTGGTCGAGCCCGCGGCTGGCCGCCATCTGGTAGGGCACCTGGTTGACCGCGCCGTTGGGCAAGTCGTTTACCCCCAACGCGCTGGCTACATTTTTTCCTTTGAACAGGTCTTGGAGCGGGCCGGCGTGGGGGTTGCTGAGTTCGCCCACCCGGGTTTCGACGTAGGTGTTCACGCCCTCGTCCATCCACGGAAAGTCGCGCTCGTTGCTGGCCAGAATGCCGTAAAACCAGTTGTGGCCCACCTCGTGCACAATGGCGGCCGGCTGAGTCACGGTCACCATGGGGTATTCCATGCCGGAACCGGCACTCAGGGCGCCGTCCACGGCGGTGGCGGCGGAATACGGGTACTCGCCCACCCACTGCGAATAGTAGGTCAGGGCGTCGTTCACGTCCTGCAGCCCTTTAATCCACTTTTCGGCGTCCTTGTTGGTGAACAACACCCACGACGTCACCGCCCGGCCCGAGGGCAGGGTCACGGTGTCTTTCAGTACGTTGAAGCGCTTGTCGGCGAACCAGGCGAAGTCGTGCACCCGGTCCTGCCGGTAGCGCAGGGTTTTGGTGGTGGCGTCGGAGGCGGGAAAAGCCAGGTCGCGCCCAAAATCCTTGGCGGTGGTTTTCAGGGCCGTGGCCGCGGCCAGGGCGTCCATGCGGGCGCGCTCGTCGGGGTTTTGCAGCTCGCCGGTGGCGCCCACGGTGTAGTTGGCAGGCAGGGTAATGGTGACGTCAAACGAGCCGAACTCAGAATAAAACTCGCCTTGGTCGAGGTAGGGGATGGGGTGCCAGCCGCGCCGGTCGTACACCGCGGGCTTGGGGTACCACTGCGTAATCTGGTAGCTCTGGCCCACGTGGCCGAAGCGCGAAAACGACGCCGGTATCTTCACCCGAAACGGCGTGCTGATGGTGACGCTCGCCTCCGGTGCCAGCCGCTGGGGCAGCACCAGCTTGGCGATGTCGGGGTTTTTTGGGTCAAATTCCAGCTTGGCCGCCTGGCCGTTTACCTTGAAATCGAGCCCGTCGATGTAGCCGCGGTCGGCCGCTTTGGCAAACTGAAACGCACGCTTGCCGTTGCGCAGCTGCTGCCGGGCAAAGGCCGTGGAGTTGTCGCGGTAGGCGTTGGGCCAAAGGTGAAACCAGATGAACGACAGCGCCGTGGGGGCGTGGTTGGTGTAGGTCAGCTCCTCGCGCCCGGTGAGCTGGTGGGTTTTGTCGTCCAGCGCCACGTCAATGGAGTAGTTGACTTCCTGCTGGAAATACGCCGCCGCGGTGGGGCGGGCGGGTTTGGCCGGTTGGGCCACCGCCGCCAAGCCGGGCAACAAAGCCAACAGGCCAAGTAGAGTAGGTTTTTTCATGCCAAAATGCGCGGACCGGGAGTAGAACCGGCCTCTGGTGGCGAAGCTACGGCGCGCCACAGAACTGTTGGTGTCTTTCGGCGCGGCGGCTTCCGTACCCAAATCAGTGTGTCGTTCATTTGGCTAAGCTTGCCCTCGGCCCATACCTTGGGGCGATGCCAGTGGCTCCACGCCGCCGGCCCTACTTCCTTCACGCTACTACCCGACTTAACAAGTTGGCCCGAGCTACTATGAGCACAGCAGCCCCCCTCCAACGGTTCATCGACGCGCAAGCGGCCAGCTACGAGACGGCCCTGGCGGAAATAAAAAACGGCCGGAAACGCAGCCACTGGATGTGGTACATTTTCCCGCAAATACAAGGGCTGGGTTTTAGTGAAACCGCAAAATATTACGCCATCGTTGACCTGGACGAAGCGCGGGCGTTTTTGGCTCATCCGGTGCTGGGCCAGCGGCTGGTGCGCATCAGCGAAGCGCTACTCGGCCTGGAAAGCAATGACGCGAACCGGGTACTGGGCAGCCCCGACGACGTGAAACTGAAGTCCTCCATGACCCTGTTTGCCGCCCTGGACGGCAACCCGGTTTTCCGCCAGGTCCTGGACAAGTTTTTCCGCGGCGCCGCTGATGAAAAAACCCTGCGCATCGTCAACCCCCCAACCCGGGAAGCTGGACCTGGGGCGTAGAGACGCATACTTGCGTCTTTACAGCGCTAATGCCAGGTAGTTTGCTACTCATGCGAGCGGCCCAGCAGGCGGACCGTGCCGTAGCCCACCATCAGGAACAGCCCAAAAACCAAGGTTACGCCCCAGGTTCCCGGAAAGCTGAACGGGTGCAAAATGCGGTTCACGATGTCGTAGAACAGCGTGAGCGGGTTGGCCAGCACGTCCCAGGAGTTGAAGCGCAGGTAGCGGCCCAGGTAAATGCCGAAGCTGCTGAGCAGCAGCGCCACCCCGGCAAACGCCCAGCCCGCGCCGACGCCCAGCCGCAGCTGCACCAGCCGCTGCATGTCGGAAAGCGAGGCGTAGGCCAGCATCAGCCCGTTCCAGGCGCAGCTCAGAATCAGGGCCAGGTCGTACCAGAGCGGCACGCCCGGCCGGGCGTCGAGGTGGAACAAGTCGGTGAGGATGTAGGGGGCGTTGGGGAAAAAAAGCAGCCACGCCGCGCCCACCGGCACCAGCAGGCGGGCGCGCAGCGGCCCCTTGGCCGTGCCCAGCAAGGTGCTGAGGGCAAAGGGAATGACCGCCAGAAACAGGTTCCACACCAGGAACAGGAACGTCAGCCGGCCGGTCATTACCACCCGCCCCACCACCAGCACCATGCTCAGGACGATGGACGCGGCCAGGACGAAAACCAGCGTGAGGCGAGAGCGGGAAAAGGGCAGGGAGGCGGCTTGCATATGCTTAAAGATAACGCCCAGCGCCCGGGGCTGCATGGGCGCGGCTACTGCCCACCGGCCGCGTAGCGGAGCTGCGCCTGGGTTTGGGCGTATTTGGCTTGCAGCTCGGCCAGCTTTTGGCGGGCCCCGAGCAGGCTGGATTCGCGGGAATTGACGAGGAATACCGTGCTCTCCCCGTTCTCAAAACGAATGATTTCGCCGTCGCGCAAGCGCTGGTAGTTTTGGGTGGCCCGCTGCTGAATGCGCAGTTGCTCGAGCAGGGCCTGCCAGTCGTTGGCGGCGGCTTGCAGGGCGTTGCCCACCTGCCGCTGGTCGTTGTCGAGCTGAAAGCCCGCGTCGCGCAGCTTGAGCTGGTTGAGCTGGCGCTTGGCGCGCTCGGCGCGCAGCAGAATGGGTTGGGTCAGGCTCAGCCCCAGCTTGTAGTTGTTCACCGAATAGCCTCCTTGGAAGGGCTGCGGGTTGTTTTCCAAGGCAAACGGCCGGCCGGGCAGGAGCAAGTTGTAGTCCACGTTGAACTTGGGCAGGAGCTTGTTGAGCAGCAGGCGGTTTTCCAGGCCCAGCTGCACCTGCTTCACGCGCGTTTTCAGCAGGTCGGGGTGCAGCTGCTGGGCTTGCGCTGCCAGGACTTGCAGCGTGTCGGGGGGCAGCGAGCGCCAAGCTTGGGCGGGCAGCAAGGACTGGGGCCGGGCGGTGGGCGGGAGCTCGCGCGGGCGTCCTTGGGCATCCCAGAGGTAGCTGGAGGCCACCAGGGTGGCGTTTTGCCACTGCACGCGGGCGGCCACCCGCTGGCCCTGGCGGTTTTGCAGCTCCGCCTGCGCTTCCACCGAGTCGATGGCCGCCATGTCGCCGCCCAGCACGCGCTGGCGGGTGGCGGCAAAGCGCACGGCGGCTACTTGCTCGTTGGCTTCCAGCAGGCGCAGGCGCTCGGTGGCCAGGGCCCACTCCCAGTAGTCTTTGCTGGCGCTCAGCAGCAGCTTGTTGCGGACGGCCCGACGCTCGGCTTCGGCCAGGCCCACCAAGGCCTGGGCCACGCGCAGGGCGGTGCGGCGCTCGTCCACCAGCAGGCCCTGGCCCAGGGGCACGCTCAGGCCCACGTAGCTCAGGCCGCCGGTGGCGGTGTATTCCTGCGGGTTCACGTAGGGGCCGGTGCCGCGGTCCCAGCCGGCTTTCACGTCCACGCCAAACCAGGTGGGCACGCGCAGGTAGGTTTCCCAATCGTGAAAATACTCGGTGCCCTTGAGCTGCTTGCCGTAGTATTTGCCGTTCACCGTGGGGTCGAAAGCGCCGCGGGCCTGGCGGATGTCCTGCCGCGCCCGCTCGGGGTTCAGCGCCGCCTGGCGGGCCACGGGGTGGAACTGTTCCACCAGGGCCAGAAATTCGGCGTGGGGCAGGGCGGCCGTGTCCGGCACCTGGGCGCGGGCCGGTATTGAGGTGAAAAGTGAAAAGTGAAAAGTTAAAAACGCCCAGCACAAGCGCTTTAAGCTGCTCATTTTTAACTTTTCGCTTTTCACTTTTAACTTTTCTTGGCCGTTATTCTTCGTTGCCATATCCGGTGCTTTTCTCGGCTTTCACCGTTTTTCCGCCTTTCGTAGGTTGGCCGGCGGGGTAGGCCGAGGCGTCGCCCACGTAGTTGGGCGGGAAGCCGTTGATTTGCCGCCACAGCTCGTACCACACCGGCACGTCGTCCAGCAGGGCCCAGCCGTACACGCCCGAGCCCACCCGCAGCGGGGCGGGCCAGGTTTCGGTGCCCGGCTCGTGCGTCACCAGAATGCGGTACTGGCCCTGCGAGTCGATGTTGTCAATCACCTGCACCACCCCGCCGAAGGTGCCGAAGCTGCTGCCCGGCCAGCCCGTGAACACCAGCGCCGGCCAGCCGTCGAACTGCAGCCGCACGCGCCGGCCCACCCGCAGCAGGGGCACGTCCATGGGCTTCACGTAGAGCTCGGCGGCCAAGCGCGGGTTGGCGGGCATCAGCGTCACCAGGTCTTCGCCTTCTTTCACGATTTCGCCTTCGCCTTCCTTCAAGGCCCGCACCACGTAGCCGGTTTGGGGCGCCGTGATGAAGTAAAAGCCCGCCCGAATGCTCAGGTTGGCCAGCTCGTTGCGCATCTTGGCAATCTGCCCTTCGGTGTCAAACTGGTAGCCCGTGGCCGAGCGGCGGTCGCTTTCGCTCTTGGCCAGCTTGTCGGCGTAGTCCGCGTCCAGGGACTGCAGCTCGATGCGGGCGCTGAGCGAGTCCTGGCGCGAGGCGGCCAGCTTGTTCTCCACCGCCTGCAGCTTGGCCGCGCTTTCCTGAAACTTCAGGCGCCGCTGCTCCAGCTCGGTCAGGCTTTTCAGGCCCTGCTTGTACAGGGTTTCCTGGCGTTCCTGCTGGCGCTGGGCAATGGCGTAGTCGGCGCGGGCCGCCACCAGCTCGGCCCTATCGGAGCGCACCTTGAGGTCGGCTTGGCGCACTTTGTTCTGGGCCTTGGCCAAGCTGGCGCCCAGGCCCAGGCGCAGGGCCACCTGCTGCGAGCCCAGGGCCTGGGTTTTGGCCGCGTTCTCGCGCAAGCCCGCAATTTTGGCTTCCAGCTGCTCGCGGGTGCGGGCAATGAGTTCGGGGTCAAAGTACTTGTCTTTGATTTCCACAATTTCGGCCAGCGTGTCGCCTTTCCGCACCAGCTGGCCTTCTTGCACGCGCCAGCTTTTCAGGCGCCCGCCAATGGTGCTGGGCACGGTTTGGGGCCGGTCCTGCGGCCGCAGGGTGGTCAGCTTGCCCGTGGAGCGGATGTTCTGGGTCCAGGGCAGAAACCCGGCCAGCAGCACCAGCAGGCCCAGCCCGCCGGCCCAGCGGGCCAGGGTCCGGCCGGCCCGCGGCGTGCGCACCCGCGCAAATGCCGTGAAGCGCTTGGCGTCGGGGTGGGTTTCGGGATTGGGATGTTCGGCAAAAGGCATCGGAAACAGATAATGGCTAGTAGTGGGTCGGAAGTAAATTTTGGTCGGCGTTCGGGTATTCGTTGTTCGGCGGGGTGGCCGGTAGCGAATAACCCGCCAGCGCCGTTAATTGCGCAGCAACTCCCGCAACTCCGGCGAATCACGCACGTCCTCCTGCGTGCCCTCGGCCACGACGCGGCCGTTTTGCAACACGGCCACGCGGGGGAGCAGGGCAATCAGCTCGGGCTGGGTGGTGGCCAGCAGCAGGTTCCAGGGCTGGTCAGAGGCTATCAGGCGGCGTAGCACCCGCACCCGCTCGGCCAGCGAGGAAGCGGGCAGCAGGCTGTCGAGCAGCAGCAGGCGCGGCCGGCCCACCACAGCGCGGGCCAGGAGTATCTTCTCGCTGGCGCCCTCGCCCAAGGTGTACCCGGGCCCCACAAGGGTTTGCAGGCCTTCGGGCCGGCCGTAAAGGTCTTCGCGCAAGCCCACCAGGGCGACGGCCCGGGCCGCGTCGGCGGCCGTGAGGTGCGGCTGATTGAGGGTGATGTTTTCGAGCACAGTGCCCGAAAGCAGGTGCTGGTGGGACAGGCTGTCGCCCACGGCCGCGGCAAGGGCGTCGGGACTTAGGTCGGGGAGGGACAGGCCAGCGTACGCCACCTGCCCGGTGTAGCCGCTCAGCAGGCCGGCCAGCAGGCGCAGCAGCGTGGTTTTGCCCGAGCCGTCGTTGCCCACCAAGGCCAGGTGCTCGCCGGCCGCCAGGGCAAACGACACGTCGTCGAGCGCGGCGCGCGCGGCGTGGGGGTAGCAGTAGGTGAGGCCCCGCACGTCCAGGGTCAGGCTGGCGGCCGGGGCGTCGGGGGCCGGCAGTGCGGCAATGCCCCGGGCCGGGGTTATCTGCTCGAGGTCGAGCACGTGGCCGATTTTGTCGAGCGCCGTGAGGGCGTCGTACACCACGTCAAGCTTGAGAATGATTTTCTCCACCGCGTTGATGGTGACGATGATGACGATTTCAGCGGCCACAAACTGGCCAATGTTCAGCTGCTTGTCAATCAGCAGCCAGCAGCCAATGCCCAGCAGCGCCGCCGTCACCAGCGTTTTGAACAGCACAAAGCCCCACGACTGCGTGACCAGCACCCGAAAGTGCGAGTCGCGGGCCCCGAGGTGGCCGTTCAGCAGGTCGTCGGTGCGGCCCAGGGCCAGGCCTTGGCGGGCGGGCAGCCGAAACGTGCTCACGGTGCGGGCCACGTCTTCCAGCCAAGCCACCACCCGGTACTTGTACTGGCTTTCCGCAATGCTCGTGCGCAGCCCCTTGGGGCCGGTCACGGCTATCAGGGCATACAGCAGGCCCACCAGCACCAGCCCGAAGGCAATGAAAATGGGGTGGTAGAACGACAGCAGCACCAGCCCGAACAGGATTTGCAGCCCGGCCGCCGTGAACTCAATCAGCATGGTAGCCAGGCCCTTTTGCAGCGTGGGCACGTCCAGCAAGCGGTTCATCAGCTCGGGCAGGTACTCGCCCTTGAGGGCTTCGGTGCGCACCCGGGGCAGGCGCACCGCAAAGTCCAGGGCCACCCGCGCCATCAGGCGCTGCTGGATGTATTCGACCAAGTGCAGCTGCATGATTTGCAGGCCGCCCACCAGCGCCGTGCCCAGCACAATCAGGCCGATGAGCACGACCAGCGAGGTGCTCACGGCCCCGCTGCTCACAAAGCCAATCACGGACTGCACCCCCAGCGGCAAGCTCAGGCTGATGACGCCCGCCAGCGTGGCGTACACGTAGAGGTAGGAGATGTCCCGCCGCTCGGCGGCCAGCAAACGGAAGAGGCGCTGAACGGGGGAAAGCGAAGATTCAGACATGGAGAAAGGGAGTGGGCACCGGCATATGCTAGGCCATTGGAATGAAGCGTTGAAAACTAGCTGGCGACCGCGGGGGCAGGGGTGCAAGACGCGGGCGCGGCCAACGCGGACAGCGCCAGGTGCTCCAGAAAAGCGCGCACGTCCGTGCCGGGGTCGGTGAGCGAGGGCAGGTGTTTGGCGAAAAAATACTGGTTGCGCGCCGACTCCAGCAGGGTGCTGACCAGCGCGTGGGAGTGGGCGTAGGCCGGATTGAGGGCCTGCACCACGGGCACCAGGTCGGCCACCAACTGCTTGTACTCGCGAAACAGCCCCACGCGGTTATTGGCGTCCACGTCCTTGGTCAGGTAGGCTTTGCTGGCCTCGGCCACCACCACGCGGTAGAGCGCGGCCTCGTCAAAATCAGGCGTGGCCGGGTCGTCCACGCTGGCTTGGCAAATGGCCACCAGGGCGTGGTGCAGGCGCTGGCGCGGGTCGGCCACGTTGTGCAGGGCCACGCGCACCCGGAAGCGCAACCACGCCCAGTGCCAGCTCATGAGGTAAGTGAGCAGGCGCTGCTTGTTCTCGAAATAGCGGTACAGCGAGGCCTCCGTTGAGCCCAGAACCAGCGCTAGCTTCTTAAAAGTGAAAGCCTCAAACCCAATGTCGTCCAGCAGGCGCACGCTCTCGGCCAGCAGGCGGCGGCCGAGGTCGGTGCCTTGCGGGTCGCGCAGGTACAAATGCTCGTTGAGGTCGGGGCGCAGGGTGGGCAGCATGAACGGAAAGGCGGTAACTGATTTACGCGTGCAAAGGTAGCGTCGCCTGATTTCGCTGAAAGTAATACTATCATTTTTAATAGCGATTTAATGCTGGTGCAGTTGTTGTGGATAAGATGCACCCGCGCCGTTTGTGGCTAATTTTGCTCCGCTTTCCGCCCTGGCAAGTGTATTTTTTGGTTCGATGACGTTTTTTTCTACGCTGCGGCGGCCGGTGAAATGGCTAATGGTCAGCGTTCTGCTGACCAGCCCCGCCCTGGCCCAAACGCCCGCCAAGCCCCGGCCCGCCGCCACCCCACCGGCCGCCGACGCGGCCACGCGCTACCGCACCGGCAAAGCCCAGCTCGACCAAGGCAACCACGCCGCGGCCCTGCGGCAACTGGCGCCG